>DAITOW010000017.1:0-11429 GCA_036833965.1 Oleiphilaceae bacterium | reverse complement strand
CATCTGGATGTCTTCGAGCAAACCTTCGCAGGCAGACTCCACCAAATCAAGCACATGCTCAAAGCCCTGCTCGCCGCCGTAGTACGGGTCGGGGACTTCTGTTTCGCCCTTACAGGTAGCAGGATCACCAAAAGAAAGAAACAGCTGCGGGATGACCTTGGCATCCGACGGGCAGATTAAATCCAGCTCGCGCAAGTTCGCTTCATCCATCGCAAGAATGTAATCAAATTCATAAAAGTCGCGCGGCTGGATTTGACGCGCGCGTAGATGAGAAAGCTCGTAGCCGCGTCTTCTGGCGTGCGCAGTTGCGCGCTTGTCTGGAGACTCGCCCACGTGCCAACCTCCGGTACCGCAAGAATCAATGCTGACCTGGTCAGACAAGCCACGAGATTCAACCATCGATTCAAACACGCCATGCGCCGTTGGCGAACGACAAATATTTCCCAAGCAGACAAAAAGTACCTTCAGCATACTCAGGCTCCAAAGTGCTTGCAGACACGTTCCAAGTCTTCCTGCGTATCGACGCCAGCAGGTGGAGCCTCATGCGCCAGATCAATATGAATACGCACGCCGTTGCTCAAGGCACGGAGCTGTTCAAGTTTTTCAACCTGTTCGGTCATACTCGGCAGCCATTGTACGTACTGACGCAGAAAGCCAACCCGATAAGCGTACATGCCAATGTGTCGGTAATATTCTGCCTTTGAAGGCAGACGAGGAGGTTTTTCTGCAAACGCATCTCGCGCATAGGGAATGGGGGCCCGGCTAAAATATGAGGCAAAACCAAGCTCATCGAACACCACTTTCACCGCATTCGGGTTGAGCACCGTATCCAGATCATGAATACGTTCACATAATGTGGCGATGCCGGCTTCGGGATGATCATCAAGATTTTTTGCGACTTGTCCGATCAATACAGCTGGAATCAAAGGCTCATCACCCTGAACATTTACGACAATCTCATCATCGTCCATGTCCAGCTTGCGCACCACTTCTTCCAAACGATCTGTACCGGATGGATGATCCGGCGAGGTCATCATCACCTCTGCGCCAAACCCTTCACAAACGCGCATGATCTCATCGTGGTCGGTTGCAATAATAATGCGCTGCGCACCAAGATCTTGTACCTGCTCGAAAACTCGCTGGATCATGGGTTTGCCGGCAATATCCAACAAGGGCTTGCCGGGTAGACGCTGGGATGCATAACGGGCGGGAATAATGACGGTGTATCGCAACATGAGATCGAACCTGTAATTGATCGTTGTCTTTGATAACGAATGATTGATGAACAAATCTTTATTGGATAAGCATCCGATGAACGGATACTTATGAATCAGTCTTTGCTTAGCTTTTCGTCGGTCGTCAACGTACGGGCTTCAGACTCTAGCATCACGGGAATATCATCCCGAATAGGATAAGCAACGCCATCGGCTTTACAGATTAATTCTTGCGCATCTTTGTCATACTTCAGCTCACCTTTACAAAGCGGGCAAGCGAGAATAGTGAGTAACTTCTTATCCAAAACGGTGTTCCTTTTGTCTTTTCTCTTGTGTCTTCTGGCTGTTAACGAGTGGCCGAGTCTGTGGCAGATAAACGCCAGATCTGATCTTAAGCTGTCCTTTTAAAGACGACCCAGTTCTTCCAGATGATTGTAAAGCCTCTCACCAAGATTGTCTTGAAGTTCCGGCTCGACACGCAAAAACCAGGCGTCTTTACAGTCCAGGTCCTGACACTTGGCGGCATCTTTTTCGGTCATCAGAATCGTTGAATTGCAGGCTTCAATATCTTCCTGCTGATAGGCATAGTGATCAGGAAAAGCCTGCCCGTCGCAGCTCAAACCAAGCTCCGTAAGGGCATCGAAAAATCGTTGCGGATTGCCAATCGCAGCAATCGCGGAAAAAGTCTGATCCTTGTATTTTTCAACAAAAGCCTCAACGCTCTCTCGCCCGGAGCCATTAACACGCACAAACTCTTTTGCAACTAAATGCATTGTCGTACGGCATACTGCGGAGGGAAGCTCGAGATCTGTTTCCAGAACGCCGTTGCACACAATTGCATCCACCTCTGCCAAACGTGTTGCAGGTTCACGCAAGGGGCCTACCGGCAGCAACTGCCCATTGCCCAAACCTCGCTTGCCATCAATCACACACACTTCAATATCACGATACATTCGGTAGTGTTGCAGGCCGTCATCGGCAATCACAATCTCAACCCCGGCCTTCGCCAGAGCCTCTACTGCACGCGCCCTTTCAGGGCTCAAAGCGATATCACAGCCCAATAAACGCTTTAGCATTAAGGGTTCATCACCCACCTCACTTGCCTTACTGGTCGCTTCAACAATGCGCACTTCATACTTCGGTATTTTTACACCGTAACCCCGGCTGACGACACCGACCCGCAAACCCTTACTTTCAAAGTAACGCACCAGATAACTGACCAGAGGGGACTTACCGGTACCGCCGGCCGTGATATTTCCGACCACAATCACGGGAATATCACTTGGCCTAGGATTAGATTGAAATAGCTTGCGAACAAAAAGGATAAATGCGTACAGAAGGGAAAGGGGTAAAAACAACCAGGGCCAGAAAGCGCGTTGATACCATGCGTCGCTCAGTCGTTCAGCAAAGCCTTGACTCATTTCTTTAAGCCCGCTTATTCGGTGGGAGGCTAGACTTCGTCGGTCTGAGCCATGTTATACAGTTTGGCGTATTCGCCATCTTTGGCGAGTAGCTCCGCATGAGATCCTTGCTCAACAATATAACCTTCGTCCATCACAACAATCAGATCAGCATCCTCAATGGTTGAAAGTCGATGCGCAATCACCAATGTGGTTCGGCCAACCATCAGCTCATCCAGCTCTTTTTGAATCACTTTTTCTGATTCATTATCCAGTGCCGAGGTCGCCTCATCGAGTATCAGTAAGGGAGCATCTTTCAATAAAGCGCGCGCGATCGCCAAACGCTGGCGTTGACCTCCGGAAAGCGAGACACCATTGTCTCCAATTTCGGTATTAAATCCCGCGTCTTTATCCTCAATAAAAGACAGTGCATTTGCCTTGATTGCCACATCCTTCAACTGTGATTCGGGCGCTCCTTTCAGATTACCGTAAGCAATATTGTTGGCAATGGTATCGTTGAACAGAGTAACGTGCTGGGTCACCAAAGCGATCTGGTCTCTCAGCGATCGTAAGGTGTACTCATTCAGTGGAACACCATCAAGCTCGATTGTTCCGCTAGTAGGCTCGTAAAAGCGTGGCAACAAGTTGGCAACCGTCGACTTGCCACTACCTGAGCGGCCGACCAGCGCGACCGTCTGTCCCGGTTCAATCGTCAGATTAAAACGCTTGAGCACATCCTGCTCACTGGTTGGATAGCGAAAACGGACATCTTTGAATTCGATGCGACCCTTAACATTCGCAAGCTGCTTCTCGCCTTTATCTTCCTCTGGTTCGGCATCCATGATGGTAAACAGGTCCCGCGAAGCAGCCAGTCCACGCTGAATCTTTTCGTTGATTTGGGTAAGTTGGCGGATAGGTTTGGCCATAGTAGACGCGGCAGTAATAATCACCACAAAGGCTGCAGCCGTCATATCGCCACGCACATCAGGTGCGAGCGCCAACCAGATAAGAATCGAAACAGACAAAGCAACAAGCAACTGGATAACCGGCGTGCTGATCATCTTGGTAAATTCCATTTTCAAACTCTGCACCAGGTTATAGTTGCTCGACTCGAGAAACCGCTCCTGCTCGTATTGTTCGCCACCAAAAATACGAACGACCTTGTAACCGGTCACGACTTCTGAGGTGACATGCGTAACATCACCAACAGAGTTCATAATGCGCTTGCTAAGCTTACGGAAACGCTTGCTGACATAGCTGATAACAAAGCCGATCAAGGGCCCGAGACTCAAAAAGATTAGCGTGAGCTTCCAGTTGGCATTCAGCATCACACCCAGGAGAAATAGCACAGTAAGACCCTCTCGGACAGTCACCGTAATGGCCTCCGTGACGGCCGAAGAGACTTGCTCAACGTTATAGGTAATACGCGAAATAAGGTGGCCAGAAGAGTTGGTATCAAAAAAGGTAGTCGGCAGCTTCAGATAGCTATCGAAAATGGCCAGGCGCATTTGATGAACGATATTGCGACCGACATACGCAATATAATAGCCGCCAAGGAATCCACCCACACCGCGCATCGCAAATAAGCCCAATATGAGCGCGGGCAGCATGATTCTGCTTTCTGCAGTCGGAGCCTCTACCGTTTTGATAACAAACTCAAGCGCCTGCACCATCGCAGCGCTGGCACCAGCATAGATAAAATTCCCGATCACGCTCAGCGCAAAAAAGAATTTAAGAGGTTTAAGGTACGCTAACAGACGCTTGTATAGCTGCCAGTTAGTGTCCTCAATATCATCTAACGCTTTCGCGTTCTCTGTCATAATGGGTCGCTAATCTAAGGGAGTCGGGGTTATTTTTTCGACTGCGCTCGTTGCGTTGTGATACTAAGCTGAACAAAACCAAGCTGACCCGCCACATCCATCACACGAACAACGTACTCGTGATCTGTTTTGGAGTCTGCGGTAATAATGAAAGGAATTTTCGTATTGCCGTTTGAAATTCTTTCAACCGCCTTTTTAAGGGTATCTTCCTGATTATTGATGAGTGCCCGCTCGTTCACCGAGTACTCACCTTCAGCATTAATGATCACTTCAATCTCTTCCGCCAATGGTTTTGCCGGCTCAGCACTGGACTGAGGCAAGTCAATTTCCAAATGGCTTTCCTTAGTAAAAGTGGTCGATACCATGAAAAAAATCAACAACAAAAACACCACATCGATCAGTGGTGTTAAGTTTACTGAAACTTCTTCAGAGGCTTGGCGTTTGAAATTCAAGGGGTCTGTTCCTCTGCACGCGTTGGTTCGCGCTCACCATGAACAATTTCAACCAACCGCAAAGCGTCCTGCTCCATATCAACAACAATCTCGTCAACACGGCGCAAGAAGTAGCGATGGAAAATCAGAGCCGGAATCGCAACCGTCAAACCGGCAGCCGTTGTGATCAAGGCTTCTGAGATACCGCCAGCAAGCGCAGCAGCGTTACCCGCACCTTCAAGTTGCAATTGGGCGAAGACCTTGATCATACCAATGACCGTACCGAGCAAGCCCAGCAACGGGGCGATCACCGCTACCGTACCCAAGCCCGTCAAAAAACGCTCCATCTCATGAACAACGTGGCTCGCCTCTTCCTGAATGCTCTCTTTCATGACCTCTCGACCATGCTTTGCATTCACGAGACCTGCTGCCAGGATCCGACCAATCGGAGCAGCTTCCTTCAACTCACGAAGCTTCTTGGAATCCAGCTCCTTGCGCTTGATCCAACCCCACAAATCGTTAACCAATGCTTTTGGTGCAAGACGGCTAACACGCAAGGTCCAAAACCGCTCAATGATGATTGCTAATGCGAGTACAGAACAAAGCAATAGCGGAAACATGACGACTCCGCCTGGCTTTAATAGATCTAACACAGAGAATTCCCCCGGGAAGCATGCAGCTTATATTTGTTTTCGAAGGCTTAAGAGCCTGATTGGGCAGTACTTTATCACAAACGCACAGTTTGAAAAGCACGCCCTGCTCGCAAACTAGGTTACGTTTCTGAAAGTTGTGAATTAGCGAGCAAGCCAATAATGCCGTGCGTCTTCTCTCGCTCGTCCTATACGCAGCCTGGACACGACTTCCAAAGACGGATCCGGCACCCTGTCGAACCCCTCATCCGTAAATATCAAAGCACCCGTTTGAGCGCTTACAAGCACCTCTGCCCCGTAACGCAAAACCCTCGCAACTGTACCCGGGGCGGGGTGATTAAAGCGGTTGGCATAACCTGCTGAAAACACAACGTAGTCAGGCCTCACATGCTTTAGAAGGGATGTCTGGGTCGCGGCAGCTGCCCCGTGATGCCCTGCAATCAACACATCTGCCTTTAGCTCATCGAGCCTTTCTGATCGAACATAATACCTCACAAATGCCCGCTCTTCCTCCCCCTCGATATCACCCATTATCAGAAAACGCTGATCTTCCAGATCTATGCGCAAGACGCACGAACGTGCATTACTGCTTTTGGTAGACGAAGATGTTCCCGAAACCGGCCAAAGCACATTTACAGCCATACCGGGACTTTCCAGACTCTGACCAAGCATACAAGGTCGAAGCGCTTGGTATTTGGGCATCCTTGTTCTTTCCGGTTCGCCCAACAAAACCAAATCCGGTTCAAAATGCTCTGCCACCCAGGAAGCATCGCCTGCATGGTCAGCGTCACCATGACTGATCACCAGAACTTTCGCTCTCGATCCTGCAGCATAGCGCCCTAGATAAGGTGCCAACACAGACTTGGCACTTGAGTATTTTGCATAACTCGGCCCCGTATCATAAACCCATACGCTTTCATCATGTTGGGCGACCAGAGACAAGCCCTGCCCGACATCAAGCACTACAAACTGCGATACACCTGCCCCTGGCTCCGGCTTTAAAATAAGCATGGCAAGCAACAAACACAGCAGACTTCCAGACAATAAAAACAACCTGAGCCTGAAAGCTGCCAGGACAATCACCAATAACAAACAAAACGACGCTGTTTGCAAAAAACCGAGCCAATGCAACTTACTTGCTGAAAACGCCCCGTCGAACGACTGACCCAGAGCAAGAAACTCAAAAAGGACATTAAGAACAAGCAGGGAAACATCAAAACCAAACTCTGAAATCGAAGGAGAGAAAGGGCTGATAACAGCAGAAAACAAGGCCAACGGCAGCACAACCACCGACACCCAGGGAATCGCTACCAGATTGGCAGGCAGGGAAAACACCGAAACCGGCATCGCGAAATGACTTTGCACCGGTGCCAGGCCAAGAGCTAAAAGACATTGAAGCAGCAGCATCGATTGCAACAGGCCAAGTGCGCGCCCGCGCAAAGCGTTGTGATAGATCAAGATCAACCAGAACACCGCGACAAACGAAAACCAGAAACCGGGATTAAGCGGAGCCAGCGGATCCAGCAGAAAGACAAGAGAAAGCGCCAGCAGATAGGCCGACCAAAGACTTCCTGGAACTCTCCCACGGAGCACAGCCATTGCGCACAAAACCATCACATACGCTCGCTGGGCGGATGGCGAAAAGCCGACCATAACGATATAGACCAGACCAGCAACGACAACCCCCGGGAAAGCGAAGCGCTCGAGTCGCAGCATTTGCAAAGCGTAAAAAACAAGCCAGCAGACGATTCCGACGTGCAAACCGGATATAGCCATCAAGTGCTGTGTGCCCGTTATCCTCAAGGTATCGTTATCCTCGGGACTTATTTCTGCTCGATGACCGAGAATGAGAGCGATCAGGACACCGGCATGCTCATTATTTTGGAGTTTTGCGTGCAAAAGACGAAACACAGCCCATCGCTGCTTTGCAATAAAAGAAGCTATCTGCGCATCCATGGAACATGGCATCGGAGAGAAGCGTTTGACATTAGCGAAACCAATGAAGCGCTCCGAAAAAAGAAATCGCTCAAAGCTGGAGACCCACGGGTTAAACGAACTCCGCGGTGCTTTCAATTTTACTCGCCCTTGCCAGCACATCGTGCCTTCCGCATTTAGGGTATCAAACGGAAGGGAAAGCAAATATCGCCCTCGAGCGGTGCAGAATTCGACTTGCTCACCAAACTCGGTTCGGGATGGAATGCTGCAAATACGTCCTTGAATCGTTTCGATTTGACCGGTCTCGCCCTGCGTGATTTGCGCGTTCAGATGCGACGTTACATGCCAGGCCGCATAACTGAGACCTAACAAACCAAATACCAGCATTCTGAAAAGGTGACGCGGCGAAGGCTTGTAGCTCGCGGGAAGGATGCCGCGTAAAAAACTGGATGCGCCCACGGCAAACACAACGACGAGAGCAACGACAACAAAAAACGTTAACGCGATCGCCGGACTTGGACTAAAATGCACGAGCAAGACGCCCGTGCAAAAGGCAAATAAACTTAAATACATTATCTCTTCCGTGAGATAAGATTCACGCAATCCTTGCGTAAATTAGCGAATGGGAATGAGATAGCAAGACGCCATAGGCTTGCTAGCAGTCGTCATCATGCCAAAAGATTTTCTAAAAAAATACTTACCGAACCCGGAAACAGTTCGAAGCAATAAATCCCTTCGTTTCCTGGGCGATATGATTCATGAGCCTAATCTCTGGCACATGAATCGCCACTGCGTAACCAAAGCAATTGCCATCGGCCTGTTTTGGGGCTGCATTCCGATGCCATTTCAAATGGTTGCTGCAGCAGTGTTTGCGGTATGGTTAAACGCAAACCTGCCCCTGTCGCTTGCCACCGTATGGATCAGCAATCCTGTCACCATGCCACCCATTTTCTACTTTGAATATCTGATCGGAACCTGGGTCTTAGGCATGCCGCCCCTGGGCTTTGAATATGAATTGTCCTGGGAATGGATAGAGTCGAGGTTGTATTCCGTTGGCGTACCGATGTATCTGGGGGCGCTGATTCTTGGCATTATCTCGTCAGCTGTCGGCTATTTTGTGGTGTCCTGGTTGTGGACGCGCAGCGTTAAAAAGCGCTGGGCGCTTCGCATTGCAAAACGAAAGCATCGCGACAGCTAAAAAACTTTCTGGCAAAAATATCTTGCACAAAAACGGTCTAGATAGAAATCAGGCCGCCCTGCTCCAAACGCAGCGCCCGATCCATTCTTGAGGCGAGCTGAGTGTCGTGCGTAACGACAACAAAACTGGTGCCGCTATCCCGACGCAAATCCAGCATCAACTCCTGAATAGACTGAGCCGTTTGCTCATCCAGATTCCCAGTAGGCTCATCCATCATTACCACGCGAGGGTTGTTTACCAACGCCCTGGCAATCGCGACACGCTGGCGCTCCCCACCAGAAAGCTCGGAGGGCTTATGCGACAAACGAGCCTTCAACCCTACACGCTCGAGAAGAGCAGACGCCTGCTCCAGAGCCTGATTCTTCTTCATCCCCGAAATAATCAGGGGCATGGCTGCATTCTCTTGAGCGGTAAACTCGGCAAGCAAATGATGAAACTGATAAACAAAGCCCAAGTGCTGATTTCGCAGAGCAGTTACCTGCTTGTCGCTCGCAGAACCGAGATCAATGCCACAAAGCTTAACCTCACCTGCACTCAGTGAATCCAGACCACCCAGAATATTGAGCAGGGTCGTTTTACCTGCCCCGGAGCTTCCGACAATGCCAACGGTTTCGCCCGCTGCCAGATGAAAGTCCAACTGCTCAAAAATAGTCAGGGAGGAAACGCCATCGCTGTAGGTCTTACCAAGACCTTTCGCCTCAATCACCCATTGATCACTCATAGCGCAAAGCCTCCGCCGGCTTCACCTTGGATGCGCGCCATGCCGGATACAATGTCGCAAGAAGACTCAGACAAAGCGCAGAGCCGGTGATGATGGAAACATCCGACCAACGCAATTCAGAAGGCAAATCACTAATAAAATACACATCGGGGTTGAGAAACTGCATCTGCATCACTGATTCAACAAAGGCGATAATCTCAGAGACGTTCAACGCCAAAACAATCCCAAGCAAAGTACCTACGATCGTTCCAACGACGCCAATGTAAGCGCCTTGTACAATAAAGATTGCCATAATCGCACGTGGAGTCGCACCCATGGTTCTCAGGATGGCAATGTCTGCCGTCTTATCCGTCACCACCATAACCAAGGTCGAAATGATGTTAAACGCCGCCACAGCCACGATGACCATCAACAAAAGGCCGATCAGGGTTTTCTCCATCTTGATGGCAGAAAACAGGTTGCCGTGCGTCAGGGTCCAATCAATACTGTAATACGCATCATCCAGACTGCTCGCCAACTGACGCGACACGAAGGGCGCATCAAAAAGATTATCCATCTTCAGACGAATCCCGTTCACATAACCCGTCATCCGCATGACTTTCGCGGCATCTTCCATGTGAATAAGTGCCAACTGGCCATCCAGATCGGCACCAACTCGAAACACCCCACTGACCGTGAAACGCTTGAGTCGCGGAAAGACGCCTGCCGGAGTCAAAGAAGCCTCAGGCAAAACAACCGTCACGCGATCACCTGCCTGAACCCGAAGCTGTCGGGCCAGCATGTCACCGAGAATAATCTTGAATTCTCCTGGCTCCAGATCGTCCAAAGAACCTTGAACCATATGATTGCTAATAATCGATACAGTTTTCTCTTCTTCCGGAAGGATACCGTTGAGCTGTGCGCCCTGTACCAGACCCTGCGCGCTCAACATCCCTTTAATTTGTATAAAAGGAGCAGCCGCCTGCACTTTCGGATGCGCAGTCACCTGCTCGTCAACGCTCTGCCAGTCCTGCATGCTTGCGTAGGGCTTGATGACCGCATGCGGCACCATGCCGAGTATTCGGGTTCGCAGTTCGCGATCAAAGCCATTCATCACCGATAAAACAGTGATCAACAACCCCACCCCGATGACCAGGCCGACCATCGAAATAAGAGAGATAAAAGATATAAAGTGATTGCTTCGCTTCGCGGAGGTATAGCGATAGCCAATCATTGCAGGGTACCAGTTTTTCATGCCGGCATTAAAACACATCCTCCAGCTGCGCAATAGTTAACGCAAAGCAAGACAAGGACAGTATTCTCGGTGATTCTCGGCAGAACCAGAGACTCTTTGCTTTAATTAAGGAATGAATCAGGAGCACCCCGGATGTTAAGAAAAACGACCATACTTTTGCTAGCTCTCTTAGCAACACCCTTTACCAGTGCAGAAACGATTAAACTGAAGCTCGGTGAGCAAGGTCAGCAAGAGCAAATCCAGCTACCACAGCGCGGTCTGACAATGGAAGAAGTGCTTGCCCAATTTGGCGAGCCCGAGTCGAAAACGGAGGCCCGAGGGGAACCGCCCATCAGCACTTGGCACTTTCCCGGGTTTGCAGTCTATTTTGAGAGTCAGCACGTAATCCACAGTGTGAGAAAACATCAGCCAACAACTGATAAGCAAGCAGAGTAATAAACAGCCATAACAGGAAATACCATGTCGCAGCCAGCCACGATCAGCGCCATTCTTGGACAGCTGAATCAAATCATTCTCGGCAAAGAGAGCGAAATCAAATTAGCTCTGGCTTGCCTGCTTGCAAAGGGACACCTGCTCATTGAGGACATTCCAGGCATGGGCAAGACAACGCTCAGTCATGCGCTAGGCGTCACTCTGGGTCTGCAGTTCAAGCGCGCGCAATTCACCAGTGACATGCTTCCGTCCGATATTCTTGGCGGGAATATTTTTGACAAAAACTCAGGGAAGTTTTTATTTCAGCGAGGCCCGGTTTTCAGCAACGTACTTCTGGCTGATGAAATTAATCGCGCCCCTCCAAAAACCCAAAGCTCTTTGCTAGAAGCTATGG
>DAITOW010000016.1:0-19514 GCA_036833965.1 Oleiphilaceae bacterium | reverse complement strand
GACCGCCATTGATATCCTTAAGACTCTTGCCCATGCGACCGACCTCATCTTCAAAGATTCGATATTTCAGAATTTTATTCAGCATGCGCTGGGCAAGCGCTAAATCATCGTGCTTTTCCACACCCAGAAAAAGCAAAATGCCCTGTTCAATTTCACCGATAGTTTCGCCATCGACAACAACCGATGCCGTTTTTACACGCTGAATGAGTGCTTTCATTGAATTGAACCTTGTTCTTTTTATTACAGAGACTGCGTTCCCTGCGCAGCAAAATGCTGTAGCCACCAAGATCATTGCGCCAAAATCTTACCGGCTGCGCGGCAAAAAGCCACGCCTGGAAGCAGAAATTACACAGCTAAAAGCAAAAAGCCGAAGGCTATGCTTCGGCTTAATCGCGGCAAGATGCCGCTCGCTACATTATTAATCGCAACAGTGCTTACTTGGCGCGCTTACGCTCGTTTTCAGTCAGAAGCTTTTTACGCAAGCGAATGCTTTGCGGCGTAACTTCAACCAACTCATCGTCTTCGATGAATTCAAGCGCCTGTTCAAGCGTGTGACGAATAGGCGGAACAAGGTTCAAAGCTTCGTCTGTACCTGCCGCACGAATGTTCGTTAGCTGCTTGCCTTTGGTCGGATTAACCGTAAGGTCGTTAGAACGCGAATGCAAACCGATGATCTGCCCTTCGTAAATGTCTTCCGCGTGGCCAAGGAACAAGCGACCGCGATCCTGAAGCGTAAACAAAGAGTAAGCAAGCGTCTTGCCTTTCACCATTGAGATCAATACGCCATTTTGACGGGAAACAACTTCACCCGGCTTAACAACGTCGTAACGGTCAAATACCGAGGTCATGATACCGCTACCCGATGTCAGGGTAAGGAACAAACCACGGAAGCCAATCAATCCACGCGAAGGCACAGAGAACTCAAGCTTTACGCGACCCTTGCCGTCCGGCTCCATATTGGTCAACTCAGCCTTGCGCAAGCCAAGCTCTTCCATAATCGAACCCTGATGCTGATCTTCAACATCGATCACAACATTTTCATAGGGCTCCATCAAAACGCCATCGACTTCTTTTTCAATAACTTCTGGACGGGATACCGCCAACTCGAAACCTTCACGACGCATGGTTTCGATCAATACTGAAAGGTGAAGCTCACCACGACCGCTAACAATAAACTTATCCGCCGTATCACCCTGCTTAACACGCAAGGCTACGTTGTGGATAAGCTCCTGCTCCAAGCGCTCTTTAATATTGCGCGAGGTAACAAACTTTCCTTCAAGGCCGGCAAACGGCGAGTCATTTACCTGGAAGGTCATACTTACGGTTGGCTCATCAACGCTCAAAGCCGGAAGGGCTTCAACATGGGCAGGATCACACAAGGTGTCTGAGATACCCAAACCGTCGATACCTGTAATACAAACGATGTCACCCGCACTCGCCAAATCGGTATCTACACGCTCCAGACCATGGTAGCCCTTCACATTCAATACTTTGCCCTTACGCTCTTTACCTTCACGATCCTTGATCACGACCTGCTGGTTCGGCGCAAGCGTACCGCGCTTGATTCGACCGATACCGATAACGCCCACGTAAGAGTCGTAATCCAGAGCGGAGATCTGCATCTGGAACGGCGCCTCAGGGTCAACCTGCGGAACAGGTGCTTTATCAACAATCATCTGGAACAGTGGCGTCATGTCTTCTGCCATGTTCTCCGGATCGTCACCAGCAATACCATTTAGGGCAGAGGCATAAATAACAGGGAAGTCGAGCTGCTCATCTGTCGCACCCAAGCGATCAAACAAATCAAACACCTGATCCATTACCCAATCAGGACGTGCGCCAGGACGGTCGATCTTGTTGATAACAACAATCGGGTTCAAACCCTTTTCAAACGCTTTTGATGTCACGAAACGCGTTTGAGGCATCGGGCCGTCTACTGCATCAACCAGCAGAAGCACCGAGTCAACCATCGAAAGAACCCGTTCTACTTCACCGCCGAAATCGGCGTGTCCGGGGGTATCTACAATATTGATACGATAGTCGTTCCATTTAATTGCGGTGTTTTTCGCAAGAATGGTAATGCCACGTTCTTTCTCCTGATCGTTGGAGTCCATGATGCGCTCGGCACCTGCGTCTTTACGATCCAAAGTTCCAGACTGGCTTAAAAGCTTGTCAACCAAAGTCGTTTTACCGTGGTCAACGTGCGCGATAATCGCGATATTACGAAGATTCTCAATCACTGTAGCATTACCCAAACATGTAGTAGGCGTTAAAAAGGACGCGGATTATACAGAAAGCGCGCCGAGATAAACACAAGATGCACACTTATTTGCAATCCCTATATTGGCAAAACACCCTGATTGCGCGCATTATTGGTGCGCCAAAGTATTTGAAGCACCAAAAGAGTGCAAATCAAAAAGATGAATGAAAGCCGCATTCCGATAGGTCATTGTTTATTCAGCAAAAACCGGCGAAAACATAAAATGGCAAGAAGATTGCTTTGGTAGTGAACCAAAAGTGGGCGAAGCGCCTACAGGCCTATGAAAACAACGGTGGGGCATGCTATTCTCCTCCGCCTTTGTAGGTTACCAGCACCATGAGCGAAAAGCGCCTCGCGCAACGTTCAATCCTGGTGCTTATAAACTTCAGTCTTCTGAACAATAAGCAGCGCCAAGCGCGAGATTTTTGCAGAAGCCTGTAATAAACAAGAACAGCCTATCTCGTCGGTAGCCGTTCAGTAACATCCGTAATATGGAGTAATAAAATGTCAGAGAAAACTCTGGGTCTGATCAAAGACAACGAAGTTAAATGGGTAGACCTTCGCTTCACAGATACACGCGGTAAAGAGCAACACGTTAGCATCCCTGCGACAGAAGTTGATGAAGACTTCTTCGAAGAAGGCAAAATGTTCGACGGCTCTTCGATTGCTGGCTGGAAAGGCATCAACGAATCAGACATGATCCTTATGCCTGACGACTCTACTTCAGTTCTTGATCCGTTCACTGAAGAATCTACGCTAATCTTGCGTTGTGACGTTGTTGAACCGACAACTATGCAAGGTTACGAGCGTGACCCACGTTCTGTTGCAAAGCGTGCAGAAGAGTACTTGAAGTCAACAGGCATTGCAGACTCAGCACTTTTCGGTCCAGAGCCGGAGTTTTTCGTATTTGACGACGTTAAGTGGAAAGCAGACATCAGCGGCGCAATGTACCAAATCAGCTCTGAAGAAGCTGCATGGAGCGACCACGCTGAATTCGAAGGCGGTAACACTGGTCACCGTCCTGGCGTTAAAGGCGGTTACTTCCCTGTTCCTCCAGTCGACTCTTTGCATGACCTTCGCGGCGCAATGTGTGCAGCGATGGAAGCAATGGGCCTTGTTATCGAAGTACACCACCACGAAGTAGGTACTGCTGGCCAGTGTGAGATCGGCGTTGGCGCTAACACACTTGTTAAGAAAGCTGACGAAGTTCAGATCCTTAAGTACTGCGTACACAACGTTGCACACGCTTATGGCAAAACAGCGACGTTCATGCCTAAGCCACTAGTAGGTGATAACGGTTCTGGTATGCACGTTCACATGTCTCTTTCAAAAGACGGCACCAACCTGTTCGCAGGTGACGGCTACGCAGGTCTTTCTGACGAGTGTTTGTACTACATCGGCGGTATCATCAAGCACGCTCGAGTATTGAATGCCTTCACTAACGCTTCAACCAACTCTTACAAGCGCTTGGTTCCAGGCTTCGAAGCACCAGTTATGCTTGCATACTCTGCACGTAACCGTTCTGCTTCTATCCGTATCCCATACGTTAACTCTCCTAAGGCGCGTCGTATGGAAGCTCGCTTCCCTGATCCATCTGCAAACCCATACCTGGCGTTCGCAGCATTGATGATGGCTGGTCTTGACGGTATCCAGAACAAGATCCACCCTGGCGATCCAGCGGATAAAGACTTGTACGATCTACCTGCAGAAGAAGCGCTTGCAATCCCAACGGTTGCAGAGACTTTCTCTGAAGCTCTGAACGCACTTGAAGCAGATCACGATTTCTTGACCAAAGGCGGCGTATTCACTGAAGACATGATTCAGGGTTACATCGATCTTAAACGTGAAGAAGTTGAGAAGTTGAACATGACGACTCACCCGGTTGAGTTCCAAATGTACTACTCTGTATAAGCTTCCAGCTTGACGGAAAAGCCCGACACTCTATGAGCGTCGGGCTTTTTTGTTTTTTGGGTGCGTGCTAGTCTTAAGAAAAAAGCGAATGGACTTTACCAGCATGACTCTCAAGCGTTCTTTCATACACACAAGCCTTATCACTGTAGCGTTACTTTTACTCTCTCAAGCAAGCCTTGCCGCCACACCCGTCTATAAAAAAGTCATGCCGGATGGCAGCATCAGCTATTCCGACGAAGCCCAGGAAGACGCAGAGGTGATGATGGTGGAACCCGTCCCGACCGTTCCGGCCTTTAAAGCTCCACCCAGAGAAGCAAGTAATGAAGTCGCAGAAGAGCCTAAGCCTAAAAACTTTTACGCATCCGTGACAATCACCAGCCCAACGCATGATTCTGCATTCAACTCCGGATCTGGCACCGTGGACATTCAGTTCAGAACAAATCCCAGCCTGATACGCGGCCATCGGTTCAAAATTTTCCTCGACAGCCAAATCGTTGGAGAGCAAACAGAAAACTCGCTCACGCTCACCAATGTTGACCGGGGCACACATCAGGTGTCCGTGCACATTGTTGATCAGGCAGGCAGCGTCCTGAAAAGCGCAACGAATACCTTCACCTTGCACAGACCTGTCATACGGAAACAGCCAAAATAACCCCAGGCAACACCCTCTCAACCCAAAGACAAATCAACCCCACTCCTTGATGCACTATTTTAGTGCATCACTACGCTCTGCGGTGTATGCTAGATTGCACTCATTTTGCGCAAGCACCACTCACAAATAAACAACACGTATATTTTTCAATAACTTAGCGTCTAGATCATCTATACCGAAGCAAGTGGTTTAAATCTTGCATTTGGTCTTAGGTGGTGCACACGCCCCATTAGAAGCGATTGAACATACTGCGAAAAGCCGGAATGAATAAGCCTAAAGACGCATCCTACATCCTCGAAAATCTATCGACTGCGGTATTTGTTCTGTCAGCAGACCTGCACGTAACGGAATACAACCCTGCTGCAGAAATGCTCTTGCAGCTAAGTCAAAAACGCATCCTGAACTCGCCTTTCGATGAGCTTTTCAGCCAGTTTGAGCCAAAGCTAAAACTTGAAATGGACGACATTCTGATTAGCGGACATACCTACACCCAACGCGAATGCGAACTTGGCTTGCACAATGGCGATACGATTCTGGTGGATCTGACGATCTCGGCCATGATTGACGAAGACCAAACCAACCTGCTGATAGAAGCGCAAGCAAAAGATCGCTTATTGAGAATTAGCCGCGAAGAACAACTGCAGGAAAATCAGGAAACCGCAAAAATTCTGATTCGCGGGCTCGCACATGAAATAAAGAATCCTTTAGGCGGCATTCGCGGCGCAGCCCAGTTACTTGCCGCTGAGCTCGACGACGAACAAAGCGAATATACTCAAGTTATTATCGATGAGACGGATCGATTGCGCTCTCTCGTTGACCGTCTTCTTGGAACGCATAAGGCGCTGAATCTCGCCGAAATCAACATTCATGAGATTCTTGAAAGGGTCTGCGCCCTTATCCTTGCAGAGTCAGGCAAGTCCATCCGCATTATCAAAGATTATGACCCCAGTATTCCCGAAATTATGGGCGACAAGAGTCAGTTAATTCAGGGTTTTCTTAACATCGCAAAAAACGCCCTTCAGGCGCTGGAAGCCCAGGCTCAAGCCGGCGAAGACGCCAGCATAACTATTCGCACTCGTACGCTCCGACAGTTCACCATCGGACAAACCAGACATCGTCTGGTCGCCAAGATTGAGCTGATTGATAACGGTCCGGGCATCGACAAGGCGTTCATTCAGAATATTTTCTACCCAATGATCAGCGGCCGCGCGGAAGGCACTGGCCTTGGGCTTTCGATTACACAAAGCATTTTCACCAAACATAACGGTCTAGTTGAATGTGAGAGCCAGCCCGGCCACACCAGCTTTATCGTTTACCTTCCCTTGGAGTTAAAAGGATGAGCACGCAACCTTTAGTCTGGATTATAGATGACGACCGTTCGATACGGTGGGTACTCGAAAAGGCTCTGCAGAAAGAGAACTTCTCAATCCGCTCCTTCGAGAGTGCAGATGGAGTGCTTGAAACTCTGGAAAGCGAATCACCGGATGCGGTGATTAGCGACATTCGCATGCCCGGCATTGACGGCCTGGAGCTACTTGGACAGATTCACAAACAAGACCCGGACATTCCAGTGATCATCATGACTGCGCACTCGGATTTGGACAGCGCAGTCACCTCATATCAAAGCGGTGCTTTTGAGTATCTGCCAAAGCCCTTCGACCTTGAGGATGCCGTCTCTCTTTCCAAGCGGGCTATCGCCCATTCCCAGGAAAAGAGAGCGAAACACAATGAAGTCTCCGCAAACAGCGTTAGTGAAAGCACCGAAATTATCGGTGAAGCGCCTGCGATGCAGGAAGTATTTCGAGCGATAGGCCGCCTTTCACATTCGAATATCACTGTACTGATTAATGGCGAATCGGGAACAGGCAAGGAACTGGTTGCGAAGGCGCTTCACCAGCATAGCCCCAGAGCCAGTGAATCCTTTATCGCGCTCAATATGGCGGCGATCCCGAAAGATCTGATTGAGTCAGAACTATTCGGCCATGAAAAAGGCGCATTTACCGGCGCAGGCGGGCAAAGAACGGGACGCTTCGAACAGGCGAATGGTGGCACCCTGTTCCTTGATGAAATTGGTGACATGCCTGCAGACACGCAAACGCGCTTATTGCGCGTACTTGCAGATGGTGAGTTTTATCGGGTCGGCGGACACACTCCGGTTAAAGTGGACGTACGGATCATTGCTGCAACGCACCAAAATCTCGAACAACTTGTTGCAGACGGCTCTTTTCGTGAAGATCTATTCCACCGCTTGAACGTTATACGCGTGCATCTGCCCAAACTTTGCGACCGACGCGAAGACATTCCCAAGCTGATGCATTTCTTCCTTGGGCGCGCAGCCAAAGAACTCGCCGTGGAACCAAAAGTTCTGCGACCAGACACGGAAGACTACCTCAGCGCGCTGCCCTGGCCAGGCAATGTTCGCCAACTTGAGAATACCTGTCGCTGGCTGACGGTCATGGCAAGCGGCCGCGAAATTCATATTTCTGATCTGCCACCTGAGTTACTGCAACACAGCGATGTCTCTGCTACAGGTAAAACATGGCAGGAAGGCTTACGCAAGTGGGCTGATCAGGAACTGAAAAAGGGACATAGCTCTATTCTTGATGTCGCCGTACCGGAGTTTGAACGGGTGATGATCGAGACCGCATTAGGTCATACCAGTGGCCGTCGACGTGATGCCTCTTTGCTTTTGGGGTGGGGACGTAACACCCTGACACGGAAAATCAAAGAACTCGGCATGGCGACCGCAGAAGATGCTGACGAAGACTAACCTCTCCCTCAAGCACTGCTGACCTGTTATCGGGTCAGTAGTGCATTGACCGCCAACGGCTTAACCGCCGAACGCGAGACCCTCAACTCCTGATTGATCTCGCAAGACACCCTAGCTACGACTCTCTTTTCCTGAGTCTCGCAGTCATAACTCAAGGTACAAACCCTGTTCTTCGCAGAAAACCACCTGGAAAGCTGCATTTCCAGTGCCTGACGGGTCATTGTGTTTTGACAAACATCCACATCTTCAGCAACAAAGCTCAAGCTACTCTGAGCATACAGATGGGCTTGCGTCGACCAATAGTTCACTGCACGGTTAGAGGAACCCTGCTCTACGCTGTTAACGATTAACACTCCGAGCGTTGCGCAGATCAGCAACACAAACACAGCACTAAGCAGCATAAAACCACTATGACCGGAGTTACCGAAACCTCGCTGGCTACCTGGACACATTTTGAAGCTCCCCAACACCAGGCAACACCAGTAAACGGGAGAACGACAGTGCCGGATCGTTAGAGGCCGCTACCTGTAAATCGAGCACCTTCGATGACTTAAACCCGGAAGAGCGAAGCAGGAACCTGCCTTCTACACCTGCGACAAGTAAACGAGAAGATTCACCCTGCGCTTGCAGGATCAATCCCTGCTGATCAAAGCAATATCGATGCAACTCTGTATTCAGTGACATATCGAGGCAACGAGAGTCAGTGCCGACAACGACACTTTGAGCAAGTTCGAGTTCTCGCTGCACCAACTCGGAAACCAGAAGCGCCTTGTGGCTGGCTTCTGCGAGAAACCTTGCCTGCTCTGGCTGTTTAATGGCAAAGCGAATTGCGGGCGTGATGAGCATAAGGAAAGCGCCACTCAGTACCAGCGCCAATACAAGTTCGACCAAGGTAAAACCACCCTGCTTCGGGCGTGCGCCAAACATCACACGCCTCCCCGAAACAGCACATAGTCGTAGCGTTCACCACTTGCTGAATGAATCGTGAGCGATATCTTGCCCGCAGCAGCAGAAAACGAAGCGTCTCCAGGCAAACACTGCAGCACTATATCTACCTGGTACTGGCGATAGATGTCATTCGCGCCAGTGTAATCAGAACCAAACACCAAAGGAGGCTGATCGCTAAACTCTATTACCGGGTCTTTACCCTGCCCACAGACGCCAGCCAGGCGATGTGCCTCGGGCAACGCACCATCTAAAAGCAATTCCTCTGCGTAGGAAGCTGCCAACATATCTGCGCGTTGGGCTTCAATCGCCCGTGCACTGTTATTTGTCCCGATATGATAAACCATGAACAAACTGGTCAGACTTAATCCGGCGACAAGCAAGGCAATGATCACCTCGACCAGCGTAAAACCGGATTGCCGAAACATTGGTCGAGGCACGGTCGCTAACACCCCTCTCGAGAAGGTCGCAACGAGCCATTCGCCAGGACACAGTAAGACGTTGCGGAGTTAATAAGCAATTCTAAAGACGCTTCTGAAGCGCTTGAAAGCATCGCCTTTTTATCAAAAACGAAATCGTATTCCCTCAACGCGGCTCCGTCTTTTAGCACTTCCACACCTAACTTGCTGTTATGCACATACTTCGCCAACAAGGCTTCATTTTGACTTAGGTGTAATGCAGGGAAACCATCACGGGATTGCAGGGAAAGAGTAACCTTTGTTGAATCCGATTGATTCGCCAAGGCATAGGACTGCGCACTCATCACATATTGGCTGAATGCTTGGGAAAACTGGAAGGTACTATGGGAAGAAGGGTCGAAAGCCCGAATCAGCAACCAACTCGTGCTTGAAATAATGACAAGCACGGCCAGCAATTCGATCAAAGTGAAACCCGCTAGCCGTGCATGATGTTTTTCAGGCTTAACCACAACCTGTCGCGACAACATTGACCCCGTAACTAACTCGAATAGGAGGCGTGTTATCAACATCTGTTTTGGCCGCGGTGTAATCAACATGGCAGTCTTTCTGCAACTCAAGGCGCAAGATATCACCCCCACGCTCTCCCTGAGTGATGATCAAAAAGTCCTTGTTTTGATCGATTCCGGCTGCAACACCGATACCCGACATGTTCGCAGTAGGGTAACCATTGACCATGGTGATTTTGGAACCATCAAGAACCACGGTATCGCCCAAGGCACTCCCTTTGACCAACTGCTCGGCATGCGCAATCGCTGCAGCAGATTTGATCGCCCCTGCCACACCAGCCAGAGATGCCTCACGCGCTTCTTTGCCAAGATCGGCAAATCGCGGAATTGCAAAGGCGGACAGGATGCCAAGAATAACAATCACCATGACTAATTCAATAAGGGTAAAACCGCGAGAGGACCTCGCTTTAAAGGTACTGAACTTCTGCATAATCCTAAATTTCGTTACGTTAACTTTTTAACTATAGATGCTGTCACGAATTGCTCCATTGAAAAGCAATTATTTTTCCCGCTGTCTTGTGACCAAACTCAAAACTTGCATCCGCTGATCTGCAGAATCCTGTAAGGTGTGGTGGTAGTCGCGTGCCAAGTCATGAAAATCTGAATATCTGAGCAGTAGATTAAATACAAAGACAGATACAATCACGATGCTGCACCCAAGCACCCAATTGCGTTTAACTTTTTTACCCGTCCCTGCTAATGCTTCCGTCCCTTGTTGTCTAACCCTAGTGTTCATTGGCTCTTCGCCTTTATTGTAAGTAGTTGTTAACTTACTCATTCAGGGAAGCGTAGTCGCAATTCCAAAATATGCACAACCCGCTTTCAGGATGAGTTTTATTATTATCGGGACCCCATTGCTGCCTGTCCTAACTCCCATATTGGAAGTGCAACACCAAGAGCCAAAACCAACACCACAGCGCCCATGGCAACAATCAGTATTGGCTCAATAACATCTGCCAAGGTCTTTAAACTGTAATCGACCTCTTCGTCGTAAAATTGAGCAACTTCTTCAAGCAAAACATCCAATTTGCCCGACTCCTCGCCCACCGCAATCATCTGCAACACCATGTTGGTGAAAATTCCGCTGACCAAAGCCGCCGGGTAAAGCGATTCACCCCGCTCAATCACCTCACGCATTCTGACAAGATTACGCATAATCCAGCGGTTCCCGCTGGCTGTACTGGCAATGCTCAACCCTTCGGTAATGGGCATACCTGCACGCACAACCATCGCAAAGCTGTGTGCAAATCTGGACAGGGCAATGTAACGAAGAAGCTCACCTACCACTGGAATGTTTATTATATTTTTATGCCAACTCAGCGCGCCTTCTTCTGTATTAAGCCACAACCAAAACGTCCCGCCTAGAAAAATCAGCCCCGTAAACATGACGATACTGTAGTGTTGGAAAAAGCTCGAAACCGCAACGAGAATGCGGGTTGCCAATGGCAATTCTGAGCCGAATTTTGAAAACAGACTATCGAAACCGGGAATCACCCAAAGGTTGATAAATACAACGGCCAATATAATCGCGATCATCAAAAACAAGGGGTAGCGCGTGGCCTGTTTAAATCTCCGCCGTGCTTCACGTTCACGCTCAAGGTGCAGGGCCAGGCGAACAAATGCCTCTTCAAGCTTCCCGGTCTCCTCACCTACGCGGATTAACGCAACATAAATCCCGGGAAAAATATCCGAGTGCATGCTCAAGGCGCGATTAAGCTCAAGCCCTGATTCAAGACGCCGGCCAATATCAAGCAAGGCTTCCTGGAACTGCTCGGACCGATTTGATTCGGCTAAACCACGAATTGCTCTCGTAATGGGGACACCGGCAGATAACAGTGCATGCATTTGCCTGGAAAACATGATGAGCAATTCAACAGAAACAGAATTCTTTAACTGAAGCGCGCCCAACAGAATAGAAGGCTTTATTTCCTCAATGGACGTAGGCGTTAAACCCTTGCGCTCAAGTTGCCCCGCCACCTCACTATCTCGACTACCTTGCAAAGTGCCATCCAGCGCATAGCCCTTGGCATCTCTCGCCCGGTATTTATAGCTGGGCATGACCAGCCACCTCAAGCGCCTCGTTCAACGAAATACTTCCTGAAAGAGCCAATTTCATCGCGGCGATAGCAATAGGCTCGTAAAACTCTGTGCCTCTGGCAGCCTGAACGAAGGCTCTCGTTTCACCCTGCCGCAGCGCCTCAAGACAGGCCTCATCCAGTTCAAGCCATTCAAATACGCCGATCCTGCCTTTAAAGCCGGTGTGATTGCACTGCTCACAGCCCTTGGCTCGTTTGATCTGTTGCAAGTCTGCTGAAGATTCGCCATCGCCCGATTCCAAAATACTTTTAACAAGAACCTGTTCGTGCTCGTCCAAAGCATGCGAGACAGAGCAGTCGGTGCAAAGCTTTCGAACCAGACGCTGAGCCAACACACCATAGATGGAACCGGCAATCATATATGGCTCGGCCTTCATATCCATGAGACGGATTGCCGAAGACACCGCATCATTCGTATGCAGGGTCGACAAAACCAGGTGTCCGGTCATCGCCGAACGAAGACCGATATCAACCGTCTCTTCATCCCGCATCTCCCCAACTAACAGGACATCCGGGTCATGTCGCAAACTGGCACGTGCTACTTTTGCAAAGTCGAGGCCGATTTTCGGGTTGACCTGAATTTGAGTCAGTCGTGGCATCCGGTATTCGATCGGATCCTCAACGGTAACGATTTTTAGTTCCGGCTTATTCAGGTACTTGAGCGCGCCATAAAGCGTCGTGGTTTTGCCACTCCCGGTTGGACCTGTCACCAAAAGCATACCGTGCGGCTGTTTTAAAGCTCGCTTGAAACGCTCCAGTATCTTCGGGGGCATACCGGTATCGGCGAGGGTCAGCACTTGTTGACTCTGATCAAGCAAACGCATGACTACGGTTTCACCGAACTGTGTTGGCAAGGTTGCCAGACGCACATCAATGGAACGACCATGAACAAGAATATTAAATCGGCCATCTTGCGGAAGGCGCTTCTCTGAAATATTCAATCCGCACATGAGCTTGAGACGCAACACAAGCGCTGCACTGATTCGCGCTTCGCGCATCACCGTCTCGCTCAACATGCCATCAACCCGTTGCCGGATTCGAATCAGCTTTTCTTCCGGCTCGATATGAATATCCGACGCCCTGGCTGACACTGCGTCTTCGAAAATGGTCTGCAACAAGCGGACAACCGGTGCATCATTATCTTGCGCATCCGCGCCCTCCGAGCCCAGCTGCGCGATATCGAAAACCTGGCCAGACAGTTCGGAATCAAGTTCGGTTGCGAGACTCGAAATTTCTTCATTTCGCTTATAGACGCGATCAAATGCCTCTAACAGCTGCGCTTCTCGGACAACGGCTGTTTGCACATCATGTTCCAGTTTGCGCGTAATTTCATCAACCGCAGACAAGTCCAAAGGATCGACCAGAGCGACAAGACTTTGTTTGCCATCAAAGCGGATAACCAGTGCTCGCAGACGACGCGCCATTGTTTCCGGCAACTGGTGAGCCAGCTCGACATTAAAGGATTCTGTCGAAAGATCGAGAAATGGAATGTGTAACTGCAGGGATAGTAAATCCAGCAGCGCTATCTCGGAAATAGCACCCTGATCCACCAGAATACGTCCGAGGCGACGTCCCGACCGACCTTGCTCATCCAGCGCATTCTGTAATTGCTCCGCACTAACTAACTGGTTTTCCATCAACAGAGAACCAAGTGGCTGTTTGCGTCCAGAGTCTGCCATTATTCGGCGCCTCCCTCTGACGCAAAGGCATTCGCCTCATGGTTAAACACTTTCACGCTCAGCAACAAGTCGCCTGAAACTCCATCGGCATTTTTACTCCAAACAAGCTTCTCCAGCTGAACATCACTCCGTTTGGCAAACGCTTCGCTCATCAAAACAAGCTGCTCGGGCGCCGCCCGGAACTTGAAGCCAAGACTATGGGCATACACGGACAAAGCACCTGAGGAATAAGAAGGTAGCTGCGAGCTTCCGAAATACTCCAGCTCGTAAAGATCAGAAAAAACATCACTCGCCAACATGTCATTTAATGAAGCCGTCAATGTAGGGGCATTGGCTATGCCCTTCTCAATCTCAACAAAAGCCAGGTTACGGGAAGAGCTTGCTTCTTCGGGGGCCTGTTCTGACTGTCCGGCTTTTAGTTGCTCTTCAAGCAAGCTTCGTCTTAGCGGCTCATACCAAAGATTCAGATACAGCATTAATACAACGGAGATAAGAGCGGCTGCCGTCAGGACTCGCTCTCGCAAACTCAGGGATTCAAACGCAAGGCTGAACATTATTCTGCTCCCTCAACAACATCATCGACCTGAATGAAACGCAATTCAGCCCGCCCCTGCCATGCACTCCCGCGCGCCTGTGCTGCGAAGCTCAGTGCTTGAATATTGTTACGACCATCGGATTCAGCCAAGACGGCCACGTGCCTTGTTAATGCCTCTCTCGTTCCTGCCAACCAGCTTATCCGTACCGTCTGTCGATTCAAATCTGCATCGACACTACTTAGCTGCAAACCTTCACCAGCCTTGTTAACAAGGCGTTGCAGAAGAGACACCAGTGCGGGCGACATCTGCTCCTGTGCTACCCGTAAGCGGGACATCCACTGCGGTGCTGTAAGAACATTTACAGGACTCCCATGAAAATCGCTCCGCCCATTCTCAAAAGATGCATCTGTCTGTGAAAGGTTTGAGAGCTGATACTGGTAATGCACCACCATCAACAACAGAATGACCACCAATAGGCCGGATAACTGCTTGAAAGAGAGCACCAAATCACGTCGGGAAGGCCGACGCAAAAAATTAACATCGGTCTTCATGAAACACCTTCACCCTGACTAACACACAAACTCGCAAGTGCACTCTGCACACTCAACAAAGCCCCTGAGGATGCATCACTCAGCGAATCGAGTTCACCCAAATTACCCTGATACGGGAAGGGCCGAATGGAGTAGCCAAGCAAGGAGGATAAGGCTGTCTGCCTTTCCGCGGCAAGGTCACTTAAACAGTGAATTAACTTCGGTGTCGCGATTCCGGTTTGACCCTCAAAGTAATCGATACTTCGCTGAATCTCGATAGCAAGCGTTTGCAGAGCTTCCTCCGAGCCCGGGTTCGACCTTTTTTGCAGATAAAAATCCCGACAAAAGTAGAGAACACCACCTTTCTGAATCAGGATCAGTCCGTAGCCTTTTTCATACTTCACGAGTAGTTGCAGGTCTTGTGATTCCAGAACCTGCTGCATCAGGTTCTTCACCGCCAAATCACTAACCGTCACCCTAACTGGCTTCAAGCCTGCGGCTTTGGCTGATTGAAGCGCAGTATTCAGACTATCCTGTTGCACGACACGCACATTAATTCGGGGAGGTCTTCCTCGAAGCGCCTGCTCTGGATAATCAAAATACTCTACCTGAAAATCACTATCCGGCTGGTCAAGCACTTTGCGCACAGCCCAGCGAGCGGCCCCCGTAAGTTCATCATCAGGCACATTGGGCTTGTCAATTTCAAGACGCTGATATTCATTTCGCGGCAACACAATATCGCAGTTACAACCTTTCAGGCCAAGTCGATCAATCGCCTGACTCAGATTCACGATGCGTTTGTTGGGAAGAGAAGGAAGCCAGAAGCACTCTACATGCTTCAAATTAAGGTAACGTGCCGGCCGGGCGACAGCGATGGCTAATCCGTCGGCTCGAAATTCAAGACCAACTCGAGTATTTGCGATACGAGGCCGAAGCAAGGAGAGCACAGGGTTTGTCCGAGCAGTTCATGATTATTCTTTCATCGAAGAATAATGAGTATGCTCTGGCTTGTAAACGAGGTGAGCATGAGCGTTTTGTCATGCTCACTCTTCAAACCCTAAACCTCGCTGCAACGACACCTAGAAGCTGGAAGTAAATCCAAGAGCGAAACCGCCCAGATCAATCTCGCCATTGTCGACCAACTGGGTGTACTCCAGATTTATCGTCAAATTGCTCACGTTCATATCCACACCCAAGCCATAGGAAATATCTGTTTCGGCATCATCCACATCCGGATTCGACAGGCCGATATCCGCACGTGTAAAACCAACAAGCAAGTACGGATAGATATTGTCAAACATGGCGCCGATTCGGGTATACGCGCCCAACTGATAATTTAAATCAACATCGCGTGAACCGATTTCATCTCCCAGAATACCAGCACCCAATCGAACCTCTACTGCGGCATTATCGTTCACATACCCCCCAAGTCGACCTTCGACTGAGGTCAACGAAGCGGACTCGGACGAACGTGGAAACTCTTGCTCATAAAAACCGAAATTCACACCGACATAGCGCTTGCCGTGCGTACCGTTGGCGACAGCTTGCGTAGACATCGCGACAACACAAGCAAGCAAAGACATCTTCGCTGCTACCCGACTCATTCCTGTAAACATCATAACCCTCTCCTCGTTTCAATACCCTTCAAATACTACATCATGTTGCAAGAGAAAACCCATATCTCGCCCGTCTATCTGACAAGGCGAATTCTTCGACTAGAATTACCGCATTCTAATTACCGAAGCATCACTGCGTCACTAAAATTTAGCGTGGAGTCAAGGCATGAAATCCGCACACATCGTTAGCGCGCTCTTGCTTGCTGTGAGTCAACAGTGTCTGGGCGAAACAGTCACCATTCTCAATTGGGAGAGCTATTTATCCCAAAAACTCATCGATGATTGGGAGGCGCAAAGCGGACACAAAATCCAACAAGTGTATTACGACAATGAAGAGCAGCGAGATGTGCTGATCGCCAATTATGAGGGGGATAAAATAGATCTGGTGATGCTCGACAGTCTGGGGGCCCATTCGTTTGCAAGCGATTCAGGCATCTTGCATAAGCTCTCCGATTCATCGATTAGCCCTATATACTCATCCATAAATCCCCGCTTTAAAAAGAGCTGCGGTGATTATGCTATCCCCTATCTGTGGGGTACTCTTGGCCTCGCATACCGAACAGACAAAATTGCAGAAGCCCCTGACTCCTGGAAGTCCATTTTGGAGCCTGAACCACCTATTGCCGGTCATATCGGCTTAATTGACGATTATACCGATGCTTTAGTGCCAGCTCTGCTGCTGATGGGCCATCCGATCAGCACAGATCAACAACCGCACCTAGAAGCCGCATTCGAGCTTATGAAAAAGAACAGCCCGAACATTCTGACCTATGAGTACAGTATAAGCTTCGTCGAATCCGAGAATGCTGACGATCTTTATGTCGCTCTGGCCTACAGTGGCGATCAGCACGCCTTGAATGAAAAGCAAGATACAGAGGTCTGGCAGTACACGACCGTGAAAGAGGGAACCGTCATTTGGACCGACTGTCTGGCCATTCTCGAAAAATCACCTAGAAAGGAGATCGCCAAACAACTGATTGAGTTCCTCTTTCAACCAAAAAATGCTGCATATAATTCTGAAACTCTCGGCGTCGCATCACCTGTGACCAATGCCCTGCCGCTGCAAAGCACCGACTTTTTGCAGGATACCAGCGTCTACCCTCCGGACTCCGTTATGGAAAAGTCTCAAAGCTACACTAAGCTCGGCACGGAAAACCTATTACTAAGAAATCGAATTAATAGCGCGCTCTTGAAAATACATGAATCTCCGTAAGCGAACCGTCGTCGCAATCATCCCGGCTTTGTTACTTAGTTATCTGGTAGCTGGCGCGTTATTTTATTTTTCTTTAAAGACGAGCATCGTTCAGCTTGAACGGAACAGGCTCGCGTTGGCGGCATCAGAGCTCGGAGCCAGTTTTTCCAAATATTCGACCTTTGCGGAGGGCTACCTAAACACCTTACTGGAGAGTCATTCATTTAAATCGCTCTTGGCGACTGGCCATTCTGTCTATCGGGATGTAACGATCAGCGCCTCCATTGAAAACGCCCTGAAATCTCTCAAGCAACATCGTTCTGACAAACTTAGTTTTGCCGTATTTAGTGCGGACGAATCGACTACTCAACTCTACTTCTTTGAACTAAGCGACAGCCCATTCTCCAAAATAAGCGATCAACGCAAAGCGCTCGTCAAATCAATTATTGGCAGCAGTCAAAAGCAATCATGGAACTACCTCGGTGAAGAAGTGAGCTCCGGCTCTATTATTGTAAGCAAGATGATCAATCGCTACAGCGGCAGCGCGCCTGTTGCTGCACAACTTGAAGATGCTGTACTTGCGCAGTTTGCAATAGAACCAAGCGATTTCTTCGAGCTGAAAGCGAACCTGCTCAAAGAGATGCCCATATCCGTATCGATTCTCGCAAAAGAAGAGCAAGAGGCACTCGACTCGCCGTTCTCGATCCGCCACCCGATCAGTGACACGCATGACTTGCAGGTCAGCCTTCCCGAGTCTTTTATTAATGCAAAGCTCGACACGACAAAGGCTCAACTCGCGCTATTCTCAGTCATCTTCTTTTTAGCATCTGCCCTGCTCGTTTTCAGGCTTGTAAG
This sequence comes from Oleiphilaceae bacterium, assembly GCA_036833965.1. GTDB lineage: Bacteria > Pseudomonadota > Gammaproteobacteria > Pseudomonadales > Oleiphilaceae > PZPK01. The sequence goes on along the minus strand of DAITOW010000016.1, from coordinate 1,487 downwards.
AAAATATGTCACCGACCCCATTACATCTTTAGAGCAGCAACTGAGCGATGTAATGGAGCGCCGTAAAGAAAATATCGAAACAACGCATACAAAGAACGATGAGATTGGCCGCTTGGAGCGAACCTTCCAGAAAATCTATGGAGATCTATCAAAGTCCTACGAAAAAACCAAAGAACTTGCAGAGCATGATGCACTCACCAAACTGCACAATCTCGCCTACATCAACCAGCGCGCTCAAGAAGCCTTGGTAGAGGCGAAGCACAACGGTGAGCACGTCGCACTCATTTATATCGACCTGGATAATTTCAAGTTCGTCAATGACAAACACGGTCATGATGTTGGAGACGCCCTGCTTGTTGCCTTTGCCGCGAAATTAAGCCAAATCGTTCGACAGGCTGATCTTGTTTCTTCCAAACGCTTCGCTGATTCAGATCATGCCCGGATTGCGGGAGATGAGTTTTCGATCATCCTGACAAACTACCACAGCGACCCGGAAGTTCCGCAAAAGGTCGCCAATCGCATTCTCAGAATATTTGAAAACGGGTTTTCCTTTGAGTTGGGTACCTTCCCGGTTTCAGCGAGCATAGGCATCGCTATTTATCCGCGTGATGGACACACCCTGTCACAGCTTATTTCAAACGCTGATCACGCAATGTATCAAGCAAAAAACTCCGGAAAAAACCAAATCGCCTATTACTCCCAGGAGCTGGCTATTGGCCTTCGCAGGAAGACCGAAATCGAACATGAGCTCAAGTCGATCAACTTCGATGATGAGTTTTACTTGGTTTACATGCCGCTGGTCAGCACTCACAATCATGAAATTTATGGCTTCGAGGTACTTGTTCGTTGGACTTCGAGCAAGCTCGGCCGTGTGGGCCCTGACGAGTTCGTTCCTATCGCCGAATCATCGGGTTTGTTCGAGAAAATTGATCTATGGGTGACCGAGACCGCAATCAAGCAATATCCGACAGTGAAAAAGTGGATAAATAGCGATTTCAAACTCTCGATCAATCTGTCTTCAGCGCAGCTGAATATGAACACGATTGACGAGCACCTTTGCACGGCGACTGAAAAATACGGCGTTCCTCCTGAATGCATTCAACTGGAAATGACGGAGACACTGAGTGTTGAATATACCTCCGCCGCCGATGCGCTACTACAACGATTGGCCAAAAAAGGATTCCGCATAGCCATCGACGATTTTGGTACTGGCTACACTGCTTTATTGCAGCTTTTGGAGTACCCGGCGCAAATGATCAAGTTCGACAAAGTCTTTATCGACAAAGCAATGCAACCGGAAAACCAAACGATGCTGGAACCGCTGATATCGTTGTGTCACTCCCAGGGTCTTGAGGTCACCATTGAAGGTGTCGAAACGAAAGAAATGGCAGATTACCTGAGCACCATCGGCAGTAATTTCTTGCAGGGATACTATTACGGCGTCCCCTCGAAACTGGAGGATCTTGAGGGCTTAATCGATCAATTAA
>DAITOW010000015.1:0-19743 GCA_036833965.1 Oleiphilaceae bacterium | reverse complement strand
ATTCAGCCCTGTATGGCCCAGCTCATTCCCGAAAGCGATTGCCCTGATCGGTATCTTTCTCGGTTTCATGCAACTGGTTTTTTGGAGCGGCAAGGGAGACAGCCCGGAACTGGATCTTAAAAACCTCGGGCAATATAAGTGGAAAGAGACTCTAAGCATTGTGGCCTTGATGGTGGCCTATGCGTTGCTACTGCGAACGTTGGGATTTGTCGCAGCAACCATCCTGTTTCTGAGCTTGTCTGCCGCAGCGCTCGGAGAGCGAAAATTCGTCGTGCTCATATTGATCGCTGCTATCACCTCTTTCGGAATCTGGTATCTGGTTGATCAGGTGCTAGGGATTTATTTACGTCCCTGGCCATCCTTTGTCTATGGAGGTGCTTAGCATGTTAGAAGGCATCATGGCGGGCATCGCCACCGTTTTCTCTTTCAAAATGATCATGATTGTCATTGGCGGCTGCCTGATCGGCACTTTCATCGGCATGCTTCCGGGCCTTGGTCCGATGTCGATCATAGCCATCATGATTCCCGTTGCGATCAGTCTTGGAGACCCGTCTGCCGCGCTTATCCTATTGGCGGGGGTTTACTACGGTGCGATCTTCGGCGGATCAACTTCATCGATTCTGATTAATGCACCAGGCGTTGCCGGAACGGTCGCAACCAGTTTTGATGGCTATCCAATGGCTCGAGCCGGTCAGGCGGGCAAAGCGCTGACCATTGCCGCGATTGCTTCTTTCTGCGGAGGAACATTCGGAGCAATATTACTGATGGGTTTTGCCCCAGCCCTGGTTGAAGTCGCGCTACTCTTCCACTCCGCTGAATATTTTGCACTGATGGTACTTGGCTTATCTGCCGTCGCAGCCTTTGCTGGGAGCGGTCAGGTTGGAAAAGCCCTCATGATGACTGTTCTCGGATTAATGCTTGCAACGGTGGGCGAATCTTCGCTGTTTAATACCCCGCGATTCACCATGGGGCTTATGGACTTGCAGTCAGGCATAGGATTTATAACTCTGGCGATGGCCATGTTCGCCTTGCCGGAAGCCTTTCTTCTTATTCTTGATCTCTCGCGCTCAAAATCTCCCGAAGAACAGGACAATGAGATTAGCAACATGCGTATCACCAAAGAGGAAGCAAAGATCATTGCTCCGGTAATTGGCCGTCAGTCCATTCAGGGCTTCCTTGTTGGGGTACTCCCGGGTGCAGGCGCTACTATCGCTTCGTTTCTGGGCTATGCGGTTGAGCGCAACCTGAGTTCGCCGAAAGAACAGGAGCAGTTTGGTAAAGGCTCGATTAAAGGTCTGGCCGCCCCCGAAACCGCCAACAACGCAGCATGCACCGGCTCTTTTGTCCCACTCCTGACGCTTGGGATACCCGGAAGCGGTACCACGGCGATATTGCTTGGAGCGCTGGTTGCTCTGAATGTTACGCCCGGGCCTCGTCTGATGATCGACTCACCAGAAATATTTTGGGGGGTGATTATTTCTATGTACATCGGCAACATCGTGCTCTTGATACTGAACTTGCCGCTGATTCCCTATATAGCGAAACTCCTGACAGTGCCACGTAATTACCTGATTCCGTTTGTTCTGTTTTTTACTCTTATGGGCGTCTACATAGGTCAGAATAATGCGACTGAACTGATGATTCTGATTGGTCTCGGGCTGCTAGCCACAGCACTCAGGGTTGCAAGCTATCCCCTGGCGCCGCTGCTCATCGGCTTCATTCTCGGCCCCATGCTGGAAAACAACTTTTCCCGTGCAGTTCAGCTTTATGATGGATTTGGCTTCCTCACTGAACGCCCGCTTACTATCGCCTTACTCGCATTGTCTTTCATTCTGGTTGTCCTTCCGACGATCAAACGACATCTGTCGAAAAAGAAAGAGGAGATTCCTCACAACCTGAACGACTAATTTAGCGGAGCGGACGAACCACAAGGGCAAAAAAAAGCCCCATGCCTTTATAAAAATCGCACGGGGCTTTTTCTTGAATCTACCAACGGAAGGCGCTACTCCTTGGCGGAACACTCTTTGGCAGAAGGATCGTACTTACAACGGATTTTCCAAAGAATCGAAATCGCTTTTTGATCATAAACCTTCTCATCTCGCAACGAGAGTCGAACTTTCTTGATCATGTCTTCGTATTCTTCCCGCTTTCCGTCTTCAAGATTCACCCAGTATTTTGCCGGAATCTCACTGAAAGCTTGTGTCACGGTATTCTCCAACTCATCAAAACGGGTTAGAGCGTGCTTTCGCATATGATCCGCCAGACCCTCTGGCGCGCGCTTGCTGTTCACCACGACTTCCATGACTGCGTAGAGAATACTGTGGTCAATAATACCACCCTGCTCTCCCAGACCTTTGTATAGCTCGAAGGTGTTGTATGCCAGTGCAGGCGCGAACATCACGTCAACGTTGCCATTGTTAAACTGACCAGCCCAGGTAGCCAGGCTCGTATGCACCGGTGATGCACCCACCATTTCCACAAACTTCATGCTGGCTACATCATTGTTCAGAATAGATACCTTGCGACCGCTGACATCCTCGATACGGGTTTTGCTTCGATCCTGAACAAAGGTGTAAATTTCTCCAATTGGATAGAGGCCGCCAAGTTCATAGTCGTTATGGGTAATGAGTTCCTTGGCTTTAGGATTGTTGAGAGAGGCAGACAATGTCTTTAACTCATCAAGAGAGCGTATTCCACCCGGAGCACCAAACGCGCCGGTAAAGGGAAGAAAATCTTTCGCAAGAATATTGGTGAGCAAGACAGCATCGCACTGACCGGACTTGAAGTCGTTCGCAGCAACACTTTCATCAGTATAGGCCTCCATTTGGAGGTCATAACCCCAGCGAAACGCCTCCGCTACAGTGCCTTTAAAAAAATTCATGAAAGGGCCTGTCCTGCCGACGGGATCCCAGACGCAAAACTTAACCGGCACCGTTGCAACGGTATTCGCATAAGCAGAACCTGCACCGGAAAAACCAACTGAAAAGACTAAAACCGCTTTAAGAACAGCAATGACCAACTTATTTTTATACATCTCTACATCTCTCGACAATTGCTTTTGACCTCTCACAAGGGAGGTCGCAAAGCATACGGACTTTGAGACGGAAACTCTTTTTAAAAACGGTCAATTACGGCCAATCAGCGAAACACCCAATTACATTTCGCCGAACAGTTCACAACCTGAAACTTTCATCGTTATTCACAGCGTAAAGAACTCAACAATAACGACCAATCAGCGATCGCCGAGAGATAATTAGCCACTTGGTTCTAGGAGCTCAGAACAATCTCTTTGGCACCTTTTCGGTATTCTATGACGTAACTCGATACGCCATTGCTCTCGGCCAATTTCTTTTGAGCCTCGCGAGCCAGATCTTTTTTCTCGAAATGCCCGACGGCAACGGCGTAGTATTTCTGCCCGCCTATTTCGCGCTCCAGCAGATGCACATTATCGTGCTCCAACTGTTTTATTGAAGCCCACGCGATTGCCCTGCTTTTATCTCTAAACGCGCCTAGTTGGAGAGCGAAAGCCTCATCCAAAACGGCTTTGCTAACTTGAGCTGAAGACCTATCCGGTACACCAGGGATACTTACTTCATCCTTCACCGAAACCTGTACTAAGAGCTTTTCCTGTGAAATCTGTGTTTCAGCTTCAAGAGACAAATCAGCAAGAGTCGCCAGCGTTTCATTCGGCATTACAAGCTCATCAGATTGAACAACAGGCAGGAAAGTGGCATTTGTTTTAGCGCTGCCTTTATCATGGTATTGCCAGGCTAGGTGGAAGCCCAACACCAGAGCGATCAGCGGAATAATGGCCGCGGAGAGAACGAGCGCATAAAGCTGCGATTGATTGAGTGAGTATCTATTCATTGTGCACCTCCAAAGGGTGGGCACAACAAAGCAAGATATCGGTCAAAATATAATCATTAATTATATTTCAATGACTTAAGTGGCGAGAATGTTTGGCAACATGCTTTGAAGCTCACGATTCATTTCATGCTGCCAATTTATCGTCAGACGGGAAATCAAGCCTTACTTTTTACCTTTACCTGCTTTGATTTTTGCAAGTCTTTATACACAAACCAAGCTACTCCACCAAAAAATGCGATGGTTCCACCAATAACGATTAAGCTGGCTGCAATAGTTTCATCAAAATACATAATCGAGTCCTCCTGAATTGGTAAGGCTAGATTAGCACCGGATTCGGGCGGGTCAGTTGACATAAATCAAACCGTCTTTGCTTTGCTATAGGTCAATCTCGCACGCATGTTTTTGGGCCTCTACAGGTAATGAAACTTGCTCATTCCTGCGGGTTAGCACAGACTGAGCTCTCTATTTCAGCCTCAGCGCATAAAATCTATGTCTCTCATGTTCGAAGAAATTGATAGCCAAGCCTCGCCATTGGGCGAAATCTCACTCAGGCGCCGACGTATGCCAGCCTTTGGTGATCGAGATATTTACGAAGTAAAACTCGGTGATGAGTTCCTAATGTCGAGCATGTTCGTGGATGCCGAACAAGCCCTATCCACCCTCGGGCTCGCAGCCTTATCGGGCGAATCGCTAGATGTTGTCGTTGGCGGACTAGGCTTGGGCTACACCGCTGTAGAGGCGCTGAAAGATTCGCGAGTTAACGAACTATTGGTCGTCGATGCACTGGATACCGTTATCAACTGGCACAGGGATGAGCTAGTCCCTCTGGGCAAAATCCTCAATGCCGACAAACGCAATCGTTATATAAGTGGCAGTTTTTTCAGTCTGGCAGTCGATCCTGAAACCGGCTTCGATACAAGCCAGCCCGGTAGGCAGTTTGATGCGATATTGTTGGACATTGACCACTCACCCACGGAGTTCCTGAATAGCTCGAATGCTCAGTTTTATACTCAAGAAAACTTGAGCCTGATGGCCAGTCAACTAAAACCAAATGGCGTTTTTGCAATGTGGTCTCAGAACCTGCCTGATCCAGAATTTGAAAACCTGCTTCAATCGGTATTTTCGCAAGTAGATTCACACATTATCTCCTTCTTTAACCCGTTCAGAAGCAGAGAAGAAACCAATTCGATTTACGTTTGTGTTAAACGCCCATAGGTCGAGTTACAGCTCCTGACTGATCAATCAGGCCAAAGTCCAAGCCAGACTCAAACTTTGAGCGCACAAAATCCGGAATAGCGCAGCTGCAAAAGTCACTCGCTTTAACAAACACGTATACCGCTTCAGCCGTTGCCAGCGTTTGTTGCGTCGCCCGGTTTACGAAGTTTGTGTGTAGGGTAAACGATGACTTACCAATACAACCAAGAGACACGTTTAAATCAAGGACGTCATCAAATCGGGCCGGTGCTTTCCACTGGATCAACAGCTTTACAATTTGGTTTTCAAAACCCTGCGCCAATAATTCCTGATAGCCGCCAAGTGCCGCACGCAAAAACTCGGTTGAAGCCAGATCTGCATAATCCGCATAACGAGCATTAAACACCACATTCTGGGCATCACACTCGTTATACCGCACGCGAATTCGCAAGGTGAAACAGGACATTACACTGCCCCGCCCGGTTTCTTCGCCAACTGCGCATCAATATCAGCAGCCGAGTTTCTAACCGGTACTCTCTCCCAGTCTTCACCCCAAACACGGTTTACCAAGCGACCCCTTTCGGTTCCCTCGCGGGCAGCGACTTGCGCTGTCCAGCGTTGCAGATTCTTGTAGGCGGCCACATCCAAAAACTCGCCAGCGTTATAAAGATTACCCAACGCCAGTTCACCGTACCAAGGCCAAATCGCCATATCGGCAATCGTATAATCGTCACCCACCATGAATTGATTGTCGGCAAGATGCTTATCGAGGAGGTCAAGCTGGCGTTTTACCTCCATCGCATAACGATCAATGGGGTATTGAAGCTTTTCAGGCGCGTAAGCGTAAAAGTGTCCAAAACCACCGCCAAGAAATGGCCCAGCCCCCATCTGCCACATCAACCAACTCATGCAATCCGCTCTAGCCTGCCCTGACTTTTCTTCAGGCGATGGCAAAAAAGCTCCAAACTTTTCGGCGAGATAAAAAAGAATAGCGCCAGATTCAAACACTCGCACATCGCCCTGTTTATCAAGTAAGGCCGGAATCTTTGAGTTCGGATTTATTTCAACGAAGCCGCTTCCGAACTGATCGCCGTCCATGATATTGATGGGCCAGGCATCGTACTCGGCACCGGCATGTCCGGCGAGCAGAAGCTCCTCAAGCATCATAGTCACCTTCACGCCATTAGGCGTCGCCAGCGAGTAGAGTTGCAGAGCATGCTTTCCAGATGGCAAGGCCTTTTCTTCACGAGCACCCGCAGTAGGACGATTTATATTCGAAAATCTGCCACCATTATTTTCATTGTGCTCCCAGACCTTGGGAGGAACGTAGTTTTTTTCTGACATATTGCCCTCACATTCATTTTATTAGCTCGTCTTGATCGACCATATCCAGTCTTAAAGATGAATCGCAATGCCCCAATCAAAAACAGGGCGCATAGCGCCCTGTTGAGAAATTCGACAATAGGTCGCCTGACTTGTTTTAACCAATCGGAATACGCTTTTTCTCTTCGGCTTTCGCTTCGCCTTTAGGCGTCGAAATACTTAGCACACCATTTTCAAAGTTCGCCTTAATATCTGATTCTTTAACGTCAGCACCGACATTAAAACTGCGAACAAACTTTCCATAACGACGCTCTTGACGAATGACTTTGCCGTCTTTCTCTTCTTTATCTTCCGACTTCGTTTCGGCCTCCAGAGACAAAACGCCATCACTTAGCGTAATGTGGATGTCATCCTTTTTTACTCCCGGAAGTTCAGCGCTTATCTCGTACCCTGCGTCTGTTTCCTTAACATCAACGCGCGGGGCAAAAAAACTCTCTCCCTCTGACCCCGAGACTGGAGCAAAAAAGTTGTCAAAAAAATTGTCTAAAGAAAAAAGTGAATTATGGGGTATTAAACTCATGACGCTTCCTCCTTTGTTGTTTTTGAAGCGTCTTAAGTATTTCCCATAGCGTTAAAATATCAATTGATTCCGGTCAACCGGAAATCACTTTAAACCTTCGCCGAAGGACGGGAACTGACTGCCTCATACCAGCGATTCAAATTCTCTTGATCCTCACCGCGCCTCAATTTAATGACTCTTGCAAAATCAACCGTAATCAAGGCTGTGATGTCAGCAATCGAAAACACATTACCCGCCACAAATTCAGACTCGGCCAAATGCTTATCAAGCATGTGCATGAATTTGCTGGCATTCCTGGCGCAATCCTCACCCCAAGCAGTATTGGGTGTCATTCGGTCTGCGAAGTAACCGGAGGTGTGCTGAAATGCCATTCCCACCATATTCAAAAAATACAATTCACAACGGCGCTGCCACATTTCAATCTGCGCTTGTTCGATGGCCTCTACGCCAAACAGGCTAGGCTTCGGATTAAGTGCTTCAAAATATCTGCAAATCGCTACGGACTCAGAAATACAGGTACCGTCATCCAGCTCTAGTACCGGAATCTTGGCAAACATGTTTTTCTCACGAAAATCGGCGCTTCGGTTGTCACCTTTCTGCAAATCCAGTTCCACAAACTCAACCGAATCAAGCAGCCCTTTTTCAGCCAAAAACATCCTCACGCGACGTGCATTGGGGGCTATCTTCTGCTCATAAATTTTCATCGATTATTCCTTTCTTGTTTGTTCTATCTCTGGCTAAGCGCGGGAAGAGTGCTCAATCGTTTTGCAAGTGCTGTGAATGAAATCGCAAATGCTCTTCCATAAAACTCGCAATGAAAAAGTAACTATGGTCATAAGACTCTCTCATGTTCAGCGTCCACTCGCCTTTATTTGCTTTCAATGCGTTTTCCAATTCCGGGATCCCAAGCTGCTCTGTTAGGAACTGATCCTCCGTGCCCTGGTCTACCAAAATGGGTAAGTGACTTTCGACACGGTCAAGCAAGAGCGTCGAATCATGCTCTTCCCAGGCAGAGGTATCATGGCCCAAATAACTTGAAAATGCTTTCTGCCCCCAAGGGCAATTCACTGGATTGCTGATAGGACTAAAGGCCGAAATCGAGGAGTACACATGAGGGTTTCGCAAACCGATAGTTAACGCGCCATGTCCTCCCATCGAATGCCCCATAATCGCTGCCTTGCCATGCATTCCTAGTTGACCACTAACAAGCTCTGGCAACTCATACACCACATAATCATACATGTGGTAATGCTCGCTCCAGGGTTGCTGCGTCGCGTTCACATAAAATCCCGCTCCGACCCCGAGGTCGTAAGCGCTTTCCGGATCATCCGGCACGCCTTCTCCGCGAGGACTGGTATCCGGAGCAATCAAAATCAATCCCAGATCAGAAGCGATACGATGCGCACCCGCTTTCTGCATGAAATTTTCATCGGTACAGGTCAAACCGGACAACCAGTAAACAACCGGTGTCGACGCAAGCGCATCCTCACTTTGAAGAGCCACTGGCGGCACAAACACCGAAAAGTTCATATCGCAATGATTCACCGCAGACGCATGTTTATATCGTATATACCGACCTTCAAAAGAAGACTGCTGACTCAGTAACTCCACAAACCCACTCCCCAATTTATAAAACTCTAATCGCTACCCAAACAAACCACGGACTTAAACATCAAAATGCACGACCGAACGAATGCTCTTGCCTTGATGCATCAAATCGAAAGCGTCATTGATCTCTTCAAGAGGCATGGTGTGCGTGATGAATTTCTTCAGCGGAATCTCCCCGGCCAAATACTTCTCTACATAATCCGGCAGTTCTGTTCTGCCTTTCACGCCACCGAAAGCAGTACCGCGCCAGACACGTCCCGTCACTAACTGGAACGGGCGGGTACTGATTTCCTGGCCTGCACCGGCCACACCGATGATCACGGACTCCCCCCATCCCTTATGGCAGCACTCCAGAGCAGAGCGCATCACATCGACATTACCAATACATTCGAAAGAGTAATCAACACCGCCATCGGTCAACTCAACAATCACTTCCTGAATCGGCTTGTCATACTCTTTCGGATTTACACAGTCTGTCGCGCCCAACTCTCTCGCCAATTCAAATTTCGAAGTATTGATGTCGATGGCAATTATTCTGGAAGCACCTGCCTGTTGCGCACCAATCACCGCAGACAAACCAATACCTCCCAAACCAAACACGGCCACTGTCGCGCCTTGTTCAACCTGCGCCGTATTAAGGACAGCCCCTATTCCCGTTGTGACACCACAACCCAACAAACAGACTTCATGCAACGATGCGTCCTTATTGACCTTCGCGAGAGAAATCTCGGGGAGCACGGTATATTCCGAAAATGTGGATGTGCCCATATAGTGATAAATAGTCTGACCATCTTTAGAAAAGCGACTTGTTCCATCTGGCATCAAGCCCTGTCCTTGTGTCGCACGAATTTTCTGACAGAGATTGGTCTTGCCGGAAAGACAGAACTTGCACTCACGACATTCGGGAGTGTAGAGCGGAATAACATGATCACCGACAGCAACAGACGTCACGCCTTCGCCAACCGCTTCCACAATACCACCGCCCTCATGACCGAGGATGGCAGGAAACACCCCCTCAGGATCTTCTCCGGACAAAGTAAAGGCATCCGTATGGCAAACCCCGGAGGCGACCACTTTTATCAGCACCTCTCCCGCCTTTGGCATTTCAACTTCCACCGTTTCGATACTCAGTGGCTCCCCCGCCTTCCAGGCAACGGCAGCTTTGCACTCGATACGACCATTAGCATTCAAGGTTTTCATCGTTTCGTCCTACGTGTTTTTGTTTTATGAAATCTAGATTACATACTCTGATCAGACTTTACGATACCCAACTTATGAAAGATCATAGAATTTCGGTCGAAGCGCAATAATCCCCTTAAGCTCGAAAAAATCGACTAATTTATACTAAATAATCGACTATCCCTGACCATTCGTAGAAACTAACATCAAAACTCGAAATATAAAGACACTCGGAGGCAGTGGCTTATGACAAAGGTATTTAAAGAAATGGTCGAGCATGATGCAGCCGGAGGCGTCCTACTCGTCTTCGCTGCTTTCGTAGCAATGATCTTTGCAAACTCAGCCCTGAGCGACTTCTACACCGGCACTCTGGACATTCCGATCCAAATCTCTTTCGGTGACTTTATAATCAACAAACCTCTTCTGCTGTGGGTCAATGACGGCTTGATGGCGATTTTCTTTCTGGTGGTTGGCCTCGAAGTCAAACGCGAGATTATTGAAGGGCACCTTTCGTCTGTCGACCAAATCGTTCTACCTGCGATCGGAGCAGTGGCCGGCATTGCTATCCCTGCCTTGATCTATGCCGCTGTAAATACTGGTGACGATCTAACCATGCGCGGATGGGCAATTCCCTCAGCGACCGACATTGCTTTTGCATTGGGACTTTTCACGCTGTTTGGGAAGCACCTGCCGCTTTCCCTGAAGCTCTTTTTATTATCGGTCGCTATTTTTGACGATATTGGCGCGATCATTATCATCGCCATTTTCTATTCAAGCGATCTGTCGCAACTCTCGCTCATCGTTGCAAGTGCCGGGCTTGTGCTTCTCTTTGTCATGAACAGACTGCGCATCAAAAAGGTCGGGCCTTACATGCTGGTTGGCCTTATTGTTTGGGCAGCAGTATTAAAATCAGGTGTACACGCAACACTTGCAGGATTCGCAATCGCATGGTTCATCCCGATTAACGTCAAAAATGACGATGGAAATAGCCTGCTGCGCGAGCTTGAGCACGATCTTCACCCTTGGGTTGCGTTCTTTATTTTGCCAATATTCGCCTTTGCCAATGCTGGCGTCAGCCTTTCAGGTGTCGGAATGGAGGCATTGACACATCCCATCACTCTGGGGATCGTACTGGGATTGTTTATTGGCAAGCAGGTAGGCATCTTCGGCGCTTGTTGGCTGGCAATCAAAATTGGCCTGGCAAAGCTGCCCAAGGGAGCGAACTTTGTTCAGCTATACGGCGTCAGCATATTGTGCGGAATCGGCTTTACCATGAGTTTGTTCATCGGCTCACTTGCCTTTGAGAACATGGATAAAGCCTATAACGATGCAGTGAAACTCGGCGTTCTTCTGGGCTCATTACTCTCTGTGATTGCCGCATCCGTCGTGCTGATTAAATTTGGCAAAAATAGTCCCGCGTCCAGCCTGTCCTCACATCCGGCAAAAGCGCATAGTTAGCGAAAATCGGCAGTTATACCCTAACGCGATTAGCCACTAACTTTATATTCTTATACTGCCTATGTTTCAGTGGGTATACTGCCCACTGAAACAATAAAGGTAGTATCTCATGAGCTTTAAAAAATCTTCTTACGCGGCACTTGCTGCGACCATCTCACTTGCGTCAGGGACTGCAGACGCAACAAATGGCTATTTTCGCTTGGGCTACAGTGCAAATAGTATCGCCATGGGAGGCGCCTCAACAGCAACAGCGCAGGACGCACTGGCAGGTGCCAGCAATCCGGCTCTAGCGCTCAACACAGACGTAAATTACACGCTTGCCGCAAGTATTTTTGCACCAGATCGCGGCTTTACGGTTGAAGGAGGAAATCCTATGACCGCGCAACCGGGAGAGTTCGCGCTAATGCCGCAGGACACGACATCGGACAGCCACTACTTCGTAATCCCTTCGTTCGGTTATAACCGTAAGATCGATGAGGACTTTGCAGTGAATGTGAGTGTTTACGCCAATGGCGGTATGAACACCGATTACAGCGAATCCGTTTTTTATGCGGGTGAAACTGGCGTCGATCTATCACAACTCTTTGTTAGCACTTCTTTTGCCTACAAGGTAGCTGAGAAGACACACCTCGGTATTGCACCTATCGTTGCAGGCCAGCGATTTAAAGCGCGCGGTTTAAGCAGCTTTGGGGCAGACCCATCGGGCGGTACGATTCCCGGCCTAGAAAATGGATACTCTAAAGACAACACTAAGTTAAGCGATAACCAATACGACTATTCATTTGGTTATGGTGCGCGCATCGGTATCTGGCAAGGCATCAATGACAACTGGAGCGTGGGCGCAAGCTACCAAAGCGAAATCCGCTTCCAGGAATTTGAAAAGTACGAGGGTCTCTTCGCTGAGAATGGTGCTTTCAATGTACCGGAAACCTACAACCTAGGTTTGGAGTTTACGCGCAACAACTATACAGTCGCCCTTGATTATCAGCGAATCAACTACTCGGATGTTCAGTCCGTTGGTAATCCAATGTTGCCGGCACTCTCTCCCGGCAGCTTAGGCACAGATGGCGGCCCTGGTTTCGGTTGGCAGGACATGAGCGTATATGAACTGGGCATTGCCATTGATGGCGCAAGTGATAACACCTACCGCTTTGGCGTGAGCTATGGCGAACAGCCGATTCCCAGCTCGGAAGTACTATTCAACATCCTTGCTCCCGGCGTTCAGGAATGGCATTTCACTGCAGGCTATGAGTTCGGCGTAAACGATGTCGACTATGCATTCGCACTCATGTACTCGCCTAGCAAGAAAGTGAAAGGTCGCAACCCCTTGCTGCAAAGCCAGGAACAGACCATCGAACTCGAAATGTCGCAAATCGAGCTTACTTTCGGAGCGAATTTCTAGAGAATACGATTCAGGCGACAACAGCTACCAAGCCACCTTCGGGTGGCTTTTTTTTCGTGTAAAATCTGGTGCTAATCAACAGACAGATTTTCTGCTCTAAAAGTGGATCATTGCACGTCGCAGAACAACACCAAAGATTTTGAACACAGATAACAGGCACAAAAAAACCGCACCGTGTCAGACACTGTGCGGTTTATTTTCTTCGCTAGCCTGTCGTTGAATTAGCTACGCTTTCTCGCGATTCGCAATCCAGCAAGACCAAGACCAAGAAGTGCTAAAGTCGCAGGCTCTGGAACTTCTGGCGGATCTTCCGGCTCACCGGCCCTGTAAAACAAAGATACGTGAGACAAACCTAAGGGCGAACCATCGACATTCACCTGAACTCCACTCGTAGCCCAATTAATAGTAGCAGGATTACCATCTTCGCCATCAGCTACAGGTAAATACCACTGGTACAAGCTATAAGCGTTACCCGCTTTAAACGACAAAACAATATTATCAATCGCGTCATTTAGTAGCGCCTCAAGATTGAGCGTTAGAGTCCCTTGATTACCACCAACTGCGACAGAAAAATAGTCATTTGTAGGAGTTTCCTCCTCTATCTTTCCGCCATCAACCCAATCACCCATTAAAAAGAAATCACCAAACACTTGAGTTGTATTAAGAGCTTCTAATACATCGCCATCGTTACCAGCGAACGAGCCTGCACAATTATCATAAACAGGATCAAACACATCCACCGCAACGTTGCAATCAGTCAACAATCCCGCCGATACCTGTCCGGCAATCACAACACTAGCTCCAAAAGCTAGCAAACCTTTCATTAAACTATTCATACTGCCACCGTCCCTTACGTTGAACGTTTTCTTATTTTTCTTTACCCGAATTTAAAATGAGTCGTCTGATATTGGCTTTTAGGGATTTTTAGGCGTTTGCCACGAAAAATTAAAGCACGTTACACACGATTACATTTCGTTACGGTTAGTTAACCACAATCTCCTAAAATAAAACAATACCCAGTTCAAATAATGATCGTTGTTTTTATCGCAATTCGGAACATTGCTTTAACGAGACGGCAAACAGCTGCTAACCCACCCGTGTCGTAATCTTTCACATTTTAATGCTTTCAAACCACAGATATCGTCTATCATAAAGTGAGAAATAGGGAGCGAAGCGATTGAACGATTACTCGGATCTATCTACGGTCATTATTGAAGACACCCCTACCAAGGCTGCCGTGTTAAAGGCATTGCTTGAAGAAGCCGGCGTTAACAAAATCAAAACATTTGAAACCGGCTCTGCAGGGCTTGCACATTTATCGAAAGTGAAAGATAACTGCCTACTCTTTCTCGACCTGATGTTGCCCGACATTAGCGGACAGGAAATCCTCCAGCATCTGGCAGAACAAAAGTTTAAGGGCTTCGTTGTCATCAACAGTCTTTGCGAGCCAAGGATTGTTCAGACTGCGTTAAATGTCGCGGCAAATTCAGGCGTGCGCTTGCTCGGTGCGCTTAATCCAAATTACTCGATCGAACAACTCACCGGCTTTTTGGATCGGGCTAATGGCGGACCGGAAAATCGCAGAGTCCGGGCAGATCATGTTTTGCTTGATGAGGAAAGCATCCACAAAGCGTTTGATGACGACCGAATCGTTCCTTTCTTCCAGCCCATCATAAATATGCAGTCTCAAAAAGTGGTCGCTCTGGAGTGCTTGGCGCGCATCATCGCTGAAGACGGCGAGAAAATTCTCAGCCCTATTTCGTTTCTCTCACACATATACGACATGGCATTTTTGGACAACCTTGCGCTTCGTCTGTTCAGCAAGGCGCTCAAGGCGCTCAGCACACCATACTTTGCCTCGAGCAACATAAAGATCGCTCTGAATATTGATCCCTGCCAACTTCTGTCCGGCACATTTATGACTACCTTGCAGGCGATGACTGAGCATGCAGATATAGCCCCAAGCCGAATCATCTTCGAGCTCACGGAACAATCTCCGATTGATCAGGATATTCAACTGGAGAGCATCAACATCTTAAGATTGAAGGGCTACGATATTGCAATTGACGATTTTGGCTCCGGATATACCAACATCTCTAATTTACACAATATCCCATTCAACCGACTGAAGGTCGACAGGCAATTGCTTCATAACATCAACGACGATAGCTTTTGCCAAATCGCCATAGATTCCATCCTTGCAATGGCGCACGAAGTTCAAGCTGATGTGGTATTTGAAGGTATCGAATACGTCGAGCAGGTTGTTTACAGCGCACGGCACGAGGGGGTCAGCCTGCAAGGCTATTACTTGTGCAAACCGGTGGCAGAAGAAGAGCTCATAAAATGGATTGAAACGAGCCCCTATTCACTTCCAGAGCAACCTACCCAATCTGTTTCCCTTTAAAGTCAATTAAGGCATGATGAGTGCTGTCATAAGTCGTGCTCAATAATAAAAACAGAGGGCCAAGATGGAGCAGTCCGCACCCGTCATCCAAAACACCATAGTCGCGATCTTCCTGATTGCAGCAACCCTCTTTGAGATTGTTAGTGGTCGCGCAAGTCGTGACAAAAAATCGATGATGGACTGGAAAATGTCCGGTCTGTGCATTGGCGCAATGATACTCATACAAAGACCCGCTGTGTATTTATTGAGTTTCGCAGCGCTCAGCCTTTTTGCGCCAGAGGCAATGGGCGCATTGGCGAGCCTGGAAGAGACCTCACTGATACTGGCCGTGATCGCATTTTTGCTGCTAGAGGACTTCTTTCATGGCTTTGGACACTGGATTTGCCACACTGGCGCGTTTCAAAACCCTCTGTTGAGGCGAATACAGGCTTTTTATAAGGTCGCACACCGTCCGCATCACTTTAGCGGCAGCAATGAACAGTCCGGCCAGGTGACGGCAACCCAAACCTTTGTGGAAGGATGGGCCTACTGGTTCATCATGCCCAATTACTGGTTTCAATACATGTGGTTGTATTTGGGCTTATACGAAAGCTTTATTATCGGCATTACCATCAAGGGTCTTTGGGCTGTTCACAACCACGTGAACTGGCACTACGACCTTTACTTCCTGAATCATCCCAAGACATGGGTGAGAAAAGCCATGCGCGGACTGTGCCACATACTTATTTTTCCGACCCAACACCATCACCACCATGCTCGTGGTCGTAATTCAGCAAAAAACCTGCATAACCTGTTTGCCTTTTACGACTGGCTGCTTTGGAAAACGCTGGTAATTGAAAACAAAGTGCCGGAGAAGTATGGATGGCGACAATCCGAAGCCGAGGCCAATAGCGCTTTAAAACGATTTTTCAGTTTTGATTATAAACGCTATCTTGCGGCGCCAGGCAAACGCTCAAAACAGACTCAGTAGAAACAATTTCTAACCAAACAATCACTCCCTTATCAAGAAACTTTTCTACACTTGATACACGCGCAATAGTCAGAGATTTTGTATGAACAGCCAATATATAGAGTTCGCATCAGGTTGGGGGCACCGCATTCTCAGCTGGTTTCTGCCCGACCTTAGCACCATAGAATGGACCGGCCATATCGCCATCCTGCTCTGGTCTGTGCTGATGGTACTTTTCTCAGGGCGTCTATTTTCCATGGTGGAAAATACCTCCAGCACACTGCTCAAAATGAAAGCCTTCCGTTCGCTCAACTTCCTCGTCATCATTCTGATGCTCGCTGACCTTTTCTTGCTGCGTTTTCATCAAAACTACGAACAGCTTTTCTCGAAAGTCGGCCTCTCTATTTTCACTATTTATTCTGCTGTCTATCTCTATTCTCTTGCCAGCTTTCATGCTTTTAAACGTTTTGGAGCAGAGAGAACGATAGACAATCGCACTGTATACACTGAGACCTATTCCACTCGCATCATCAATCTCTTGCTGGTTGCCTGTGCGACGTTTGGCATGTTCTACATCGTCATCAAAATCTGGGGAGCAGACAGTCTTCTTGAAACCACAGGACTGATGGGGATATTGGTTGGTTTTCTTGCCTTCACCGCACCGGTTTGGGCTCCGGACATTATCTCCGGGCTGATCATCCTGAACAGTCAAATGCTGGAAGATGGTGACGTAGTTGTAATAGACGACTTCCCCAATGAATACATCATCATCAAAGTTTCCTTTGTTTATGTCACGCTCTATGACGTTCGCAACAACCACAGAGCCTTGATCAAGAACAGCCGCTTTCTTTCCGGCAAGATCGACAACCTTTCCAAGATTGCAAGCACCGAGGGCATGCGCGGCAAACTCAGCTACAACATAGGCTATCCAAAATTTGAGGGCCGTAGCGGAAAAGAACGAACAGAAGCACTCCAAGCCTTTCTAAAAAAAATCGACAACATGTTTACCCGTGCCTTTGAGGAGTGTGTTAACAGCGACGCCATTCAGATCAACGTCAACAAGCCCTTCGAATGGACCATAACCCAAACAGGCGATTATGCGCTTGAATTTACGATGTGGTTCTACTTTGCTCGCGTACCAAATACGAAAGTGACGGCAACGGCCAGAAAACACCTGATGGGAACCGTGTATAAGATCAATCAGGCGGTCTACCATGCCTCAATTTTTGAGAACATCGACTTATCGACACCGGATCTCACGACTATCACCTTCAACGACAGATTGAATGTTGAGAACACAAAAACATTGACCGCTTCGGCTCCAGCAGAAGCGCCCAACAGTGTAAACAAGGGAAACAACGTCAAGGCTGCTCCGGACAGCCTGACCTGAATAGCAAAACGGGAGCCTGGGCTCCCGTTTCAAACGTCAGATACATCAAAAAATTGTCGGATCAAGAAACCCTAAAGTTTCGGGACAATTTATTAAGGTCATCACAAACATTGTTCAGGCTTTCTGCCGTAGCATCTGTTTTTTGCGCGATGCTGCTACTGGTCTCGTTCAACTCCCGAATGCTATTGATGTTCTGAGCGACCTCATTCACAACAGATACTTGCTGCTCCGTGGCCGAGGCGATGGTTGCACTCAAGTCCTGAATATTCGAAATAGCCGCGACAATTTCATCCAGGCGCTGCCCTGCAACTGCTGTTTGCTCCGCAACCTGTTCAGCTGAAGAACTTTGCTCGGCCATCACGCTAACGCAGTTTTTGGACGAGCTCTGAAGGCGAGAAATAATATCCTTGATCTCTTGCGTTGACTCCGAAGTCCGCACAGAAAGACTGCGCACTTCATCTGCAACAACCGCAAAGCCGCGCCCTGCCTCACCGGCTCGCGCAGCCTCAATCGCAGCATTCAGAGCAAGCAGGTTGGTCTGCTCAGCTATTGCCTCGATGACCGTAACTACTTCCCCGATGTTATTAGCGTCGATACTCAAGGCATCTACGCTTTCTGAAGTACGTTGCACTTCCGATACCAGACTCCGCACGCTCGCTACTGAGCTCTGCACCAGAGTGTTACCCTCTTCAACGGATTTGCTCGCCTGAGATGTAGCAACCGCTGCGCCTGCCGCACTCTGGGCGACCTCTTTAAAAGAAGCAGTCATCTCTTCCATAGCAACGGTAATCATTGATGTTTGCTGGAACTGGGCATCACTTTGGGTATTCAAATTCTGGGCTAAACCGAGTAACTCCTGACTAACCTCGGATACCTCGCCTGCTTTCGACTGAATGGCGCCAACCAATGAAGCGATGCCAGAGCGCATTCCATTAGCAGAAGCGGCAAGCACCTGGAGTTCCTCGCTACGAGCATTGATGTTCACTTCCTGAGTGTAATCACCGTTAGAAAACCGCTCAAACACAGGTACAAAGTCACGCAAACGGTTAATGACCATCCGTTGCATCAAATCAACAACAATCGCAACCAGAACAATGACTGCAACCGTGGCCAGAAGCATCGTCTGTACGGTAGAGAATGCAGAGTCGATTTGGCCATCCACCTGGGTACGCTGCTCAGCAACAAGTACTTTAAACTCGTCTACTTCCCCGCGAAGGGCGTACGCGCGCATTTCATTTTCAAGTGCTTCATCGATAAGCGCGGGAATGCCTGACAACTTTTCAGAGACCGCCTGCACGTCATTTTGTGGGTCAGCGGCCAACTGATCTACCAGAGAGGCAATGTTCGTGACCTCTCGCTGAGCTCGCTCAAGGTGAAAGTCTTCACCCTCATCCAGAAACTTTGTCACCGTCTGAATTAGCTCTGTCTCGACCAATCGCTCCAGAGTCATAAAACTACGCATATTTTCGTAAGGCTTGCGAAGCTCGGCCATGCCCCACCAAACAGCGAATAGTAGACTCACCACAACACAGGCAAGCAAGGCGGTATTAACCCAAGTAAGGGCGGACAGTTTTAACTTCATAGTCTGGCTCTTCATCAAATTCAACTCTCAATTACTAAGCATAGTTTGAGAATCAAAAACGACAAGAAACCCCAGTAAAAACTTACGCTTACAAGATGAAGCTGATACGATGCGCCGACAAACAACAGGAGTAAAAATGCAAGCAACAACCACCTCCGAACACGACTTATTCCAGCTCATTGAACAACGTATCAAGGGAAACAATTACTGTCAGAGAGTACTTCATGGCCGGGGAAAGTATTATTCAGGCCTTGAACGCATCAATATCGAGTGGTACCCCCCTTTCCTGTTCGTACAAAACTTTGGCGACGCCTTGCCCGAAGATCTTGCCAAAGCACTGCAGCAAATATTTGATGAGCTTGATCAGGTAGAAGCGATTCTTATTCAATCCCGTGAATGGCCGGACTTTGTAACGAGCGTTTTCGCATCGCGGACGGAACTTGAACTACCTAAGGTTTTCCCGGCCATGCTGGATGAGGAGATCCATTGTGAAATCAAGCTCGGCAAGAACCGCAATACGGGAGTCTTTCTGGATATGCGCGCCGGCTGGTCCTGGGTAAAAGAGCATTCCAAGAGCAAGCGAGTGCTTAATCTTTTCTGTTACACCGGAGTGTTTTCACTGTTTGCATTAAAAGGCGGTGCGAATCGCGTTGATAACGTCGATATGGCGGCCAACGTTCTGAAAATTGCGCAAAAGAATCATCAAACTAATGGTTTACATGACGGCTGCTCAGCATTCTACAAACGGGACATTCTAAAAGCCCAACGCTGGTTTGAAAGCAGGGAGCCTTATGACCTGATCATTCT
>DAITOW010000014.1:0-19825 GCA_036833965.1 Oleiphilaceae bacterium | reverse complement strand
AGCTAACCGTTTGACCGGCCTGTTTATCGAAGAAGGTCCTACGGTTCAAATCCGCAGCGCGAATGACAGGGTTGAAGTGCTAACCGACCCGGATCCTGAACTGGTGTACGGCGGACCATTAATCGTACTTGTCGACCGTCTGAGCGCGTCGGCCTCCGAGATTTTCGCAGGCGCAATTCAGGACTATGACCGGGGACTTGTCATGGGTTCGCAAACCTTTGGCAAAGGAACTGTTCAGTCCGTAAGACCTCTGAATCACGGTCAACTCAAAATAACTCAGGCGAAATTTTACAGAATCTCCGGTGCGAGCACGCAACACAAGGGTGTTGTGCCTGACATTGAGATCCCGGATGTAGTGGACAGAACCAAAGTCGGGGAAGACGCTCTGGAATACGCCCTACCCTGGGATTCCATCGCAGCTGCTGATTACAGTGTTGTGCAAGAGATCGGCCCTATCGAACCTCTGCTCAACAAGCGTCACCAGGAACGCTTTGCCAAGAACGAAGAGTTCAAAGTACTTCTTGAAGAGATCAGCTTGCTGGAGAAGCAGCGTAACCAGGATCAGGTTTCCCTGAAGCGCACTACCCGTGAGCAACAAATCAAGGAAGCTGAGCAAGAACAGCTGGCACTCGAGAACAAGCGACGAGCTCTTCAGGGCAAAAAGCCCTATGCAAGCTTTGATGAGTGGGAAGAGGATCTGGAAAAGCAAGCCAGCGAAACACGTAGCGATGAACTGGAAATTGATTTTATCGTCAATGAAAGCGTTGAAGTGTTGCTCGATTTCATAGAAGCTACGGCGCAAGCCTCCATCGCAAAAGCCTCCTAGATGAGTAACGATACGGATCGCCCCGACAAAAATGACCAGCTCAGCGACGAAGAACTCGTTGCAGAGCTGCGTAGCGCTTTTAAGGCAGAACAAGAATCTCGAAAAAAAGATACTGCAAAGAAAGACGAAGCCTCCGAAAAGAGTTCCAAAGCAGCTCGGGAAGACCACCCGGAACCCTGGATTAGCGAAGAAGCAATTACCGGCCTGTTCGAAAAGATAGGTAGTGCGGCTGGTCAGGCCGTCAAGTTTGCAAAACGCACCACGGACACTTCATACAAGGTCGGCAAAGCACTCATTCAATCGCAAGACCAGCTGAAGCTCATGCTTGCGGCCGGACAAAGCCTGAAAGACCTGCGAGAAGTAGCAGGCCTTACTGTCAGCGAGCTCAGTGAAGCAATCCAGCTGAAAGACAAATCCCTGCTCGAAGCGGTTGAGAACGGCACGGCAACACTTTCCTTTGAACTGATACTGCGACTGAGCGCCCTCCTCGCCCGCAATGATCCGATTCCATTTATTTTGAAATACAGCCGCACCTATTCGCCAGAGACATGGAAACTCTTGCATGATTGGGGAGCAGGCCGCCTGCCTTTGCAATATCAAAGGGAACGCGAATTCATCAATATTTATCGCTCACAAGACCGGGCACGGGAATTGAGCGATGAAGGCTTTGCACATGTGCTTGCTTTCACCAGAGAAGCATTCAACACAGCCTTGCACTTCGCGGCTGAACACGAAGGCATTTCCAAAGAGAAGAAAAGCGCTAAACCCGCTGCTTCCAAAAAATCCAAGTAGACATTGATACAATCTGACCTGACACAAGGCCCCGTAAGTGACCACCTGAAACGCATGACGGTGCCGATGATCTGGGGGATTCTGTCCATCATGTCGATGAATCTCGTCGACACCTGGTATGTTGGGCATCTCGGCCCGGATCCTCTTGCAGCGATGGGCTTTACTATTCCTGTTGTGTCGATTCTTCTAAGTCTGGCTTTTGGTATTGGCATTGGCAGCTCCTCGCTCATTTCCAGAGCAATCGGTGCCGGACAAACCAAAACCGTTAGACTGTACGCAACGCAATCACTGCTCATCGGCCTGGTCATTGCAGCAAGCTTCGCCGTGATCGGCTACCACAACATCACACCCATTTTTCAAACGCTCGGCGCTCCTGACCACCTCATGCCACTTATTCGCGAGTTTATGGATATCTGGTTTTTAGGCAGCTTCATTGTCGTCATTCCGATGGTTGGTAACTCTGCGTTACGCGCAGCGGGCAATACCACAATCCCCGGAATCATCATGATGGTTGTTGCTGTGGTAAACATCATTCTCGACCCCATCCTCATTTTCGGCTATTTCGGACTTCCTGCAATGGGCCTCGCAGGTGCTGCCATCGCAACGGTGATTTCCTATTCTTTTGCGCTTTTTATCGGGATGTATCTGCTTACCATAAAACTTCGCTTTCTTAGTCTTGGGGATTGCAAAGGTCGTATCATGCAGAGCTGGATAGACATACTTCGTTTAGCAATACCTGCAATTGGTACCAACCTTATCGCTCCATTGTCCGTTGCTTTTGCAACCTGGCTGGTTGCCGCGCATGGCACCGACGCGGTTGCGGGCTTTGGCGTAGCAAGCAGAATTGAATCCTTGTGCCTGGTCGTAATTATGGCGATGTCTTCTATCATGGGCCCCTTTGTTGGCCAGAACTGGGGAGCAGGACGACATGACCGTGTAGCGTTGGGGCTTATTCTGACCCGTCGTTTCAGCCTGTCTTTTTGCTTTGGTGCGACCTTGGTCCTCATGATGTTCAGCGAGGAAATTTCTCGCTTGTTTACCCAGGATCAAAATGTCGTCGACGCATCCAGCCACTATCTGTTCGCTGTACCGTGGTCCTACTTTTTTCTTGCCGTCATCATGATCACGTCTTCAAGCTATAACGGCATGGGAAAGCCGGTTCCCTCCTTACTGATGTCATTCATGCGACTCATCGGACTCTTTGTGCCGATCGCGTATCTCGGCTCTATTTACTTTGGGCTGGATGGCATTTACGCTGGCGCGGCCCTGTCCAACTTCATCGTAGGGCTCGGTGCGTTATGGGGATCGCGCGCACTGATTCAACATGCACAACCGCAACACAATTAATGAACAATATTGATACAGGAAGCACTCATGCCTAAAGCGAAATCGTTTGCTGATCTGGGAGGATTGGTCTATTCCACTGAGGTCGGCAGAACCTGTCCCCAGTGCAAACAAGCGGTAGCGTCATGCATCTGTCAACAGGACGAGGTTCCAGAGGGCGACGGAATCGTGCGGGTTCGCTACGAACGTAAGGGACGAGGTGGAAAAGGAGTAACTCTCGTTGATGGAATCCCGCAAACCAAAGAAGAGCTGAAAGACACTGCCAAAGAGCTAAAGAAGAAATGTGGTGTCGGCGGGTCGCTAAAAGAACGTACGATTGAAATCCAGGGTGATCAGAGAGATCTAATCATCCAGCTACTGTCAGATAAAGGCTATACTGTTAAGCGGTCTGGCGGCTAAGCAGACCAATCAAATTCTTTAGGAGCATCGACATGGAACTGATCATCGGCAACAAAAACTATTCATCCTGGTCTATGCGCCCATGGTTGCTGCTTTCACACTTCGACATCGACTTTGAAGAGACCGTCATCCCGCTCTATCAACCACGAAGTCATGAACTACTGGCAGAATACTCTCCCAGCTTCAAGGTTCCGGTTCTGATCGATGGCGAACTGACAATTTGGGAATCTCTGGCAATCTGCGAATACATCAATGAAAACTATCTTAAGAACAGGGCATGGCCCGAGCGTTTGAAAGAACGAGCGGTTGCTCGCGCCTACTGCTCCGAGATGCATGCCGGATTCTCCGCCCTGCGCCGTGAACTTCCCATGAATTGCAGAGCGAGTCGCAAGGTCAAAATGAGTGAGCAATGTGAGCATGAGGTTCATCGGATTGATGGCATGTGGCAGGATGCGCTCAATCGCCATGACGGTGAATGGCTATTCGGTGACTTTAGTATTGTCGACTGCATGTTTGCACCCGTAGTATCGCGCTTTGCGAGTTATGCGATTGATGTTTCAGACACTAGCCAGGCCTACATGGGAAAAATCCTGACTTTGCCCTCAATGCAAAGATGGTATGAAGATGCCGCCAGAGAACCGCATGTAATAGCGGCCTGCGAAGCAGGAACCGACCTGGACTAGATTTCTTATTGCTCGGAAATCATCATCTACCAGGAGCAGACCGTTAAGCACGGGGTTTAACACTCAACCCAGGATGTCGCCAAGCCTGCCTGAGAGGTTTCTTTGAATTTCTCGGACATTGCCATGCCGGTTTCGTGCATGGCTTTAATACAGGAATCCAGCGACACAATATGCCCGGACTTTTCGCGCAAGGCCAAATCCACCGCCAACCAGGCTTTTACCGCACCAAAGGCATTGCGCTCAATACAAGGCACCTGTACCAAACCATGCACGGGGTCACAGGTCATCCCGAGATGATGTTCAAGGGCAATCTCTGCTGCATGTTCAATTTGCGCAGGACTGCCGCCTTTCAAAGCACAGAGGCCTGCAGCGGCCATTGCTGACGCAGAGCCTACCTCGCCCTGACACCCAACCTCCGCGCCGGAAATCGAGCTATTGTGCTTGATCAAGCCTCCTACAGCAGCCGCTGTCAGGAAGAAATCTTCAATCTGGTCAGCACTCAGCACGCCATTCTTCGAGCAATGCCGTTCAAAATAATACAATACCGCGGGGATCACACCGGCTGCTCCATTCGTTGGCGCTGTAACCACCGTCTGGCCGTCGGCGTTCTGTTCGTTGACTGCCATTGCATAAGCACTGAGCCACTCGTGGCTTTCGGGAGTCGACTCAGCGATCTTTAGATCCCGATAATATTCGCCGGCACGACGGCGAACATTCAAACCTCCCGGCAACACACCCTCTCGCTCAAGCCCCTGCTGGATGCATTGCCTCATGACCTGCCAGATATGAGCAATGCTTTCACCGAGAAGCTCCCGGCTCGGATTACGCTCCAGCTCATTTCGGCGTTTCATTTCTGCAATCGTCAGACCTGACGCTTTAGCCATCTCCAACATGGCCTTGGCCGAGTCAAATGGAAAAGGAACGTCAAGGTTCGGGATGATGTTAAGCGCTTGCACATGCAAGGCGCTTTCCGTCACAACAAAGCCGCCACCTATCGAAACGTAACGCTCGGAGCACAAGACAGCATCACCCTGCTTTAAGATGAATTGCAGTGTATTCGGGTGTGTCAAATTCCGGGTATCGGTATCAAGAACTATCTGCTCAGGAGAAAAACTGATCGAAACGCCATCCAGTAAGAATTCGTGCCGACTCATCAATTCCCCAACAAGCTTCGGGACATTTACCTCAGCCAGCGCCTCCGGAGCATATCCATGTACGCCAAGCAAAACAGCCTGGTCGCTTGCGTGCCCCTTGCCAGTAAATGCAAGTGAGCCAAACAAAACACATTCAAGTATCAAGTTATCCCACGCATGCCGCTCTTTGCTTGCAATGACCTGCCGTGTCTGTTCCCGAAAATCGACCGCAGCAAGCATCGGTCCCATCGTGTGAGAGCTTGACGGTCCAATCCCGATTTTGAACAGCTCTGTGCATGCAATAAACAAATTCGGCACCCTTGTCATTGAACGGTTATTGAGTAGTTGCTGCGTTGTTGTATGCGCTAAAAGAGAATATAGTGTTTTAAAAAATAATCACAAAGTGTGGAATATGTTAAAGCTGCCCAAGACCCAAACTATTCGTATCAAAGGCCCTCGCCCAAAGCACCTTCGAATTTCGAGAGACGAACACGGTATTCCGCACATACACGCCAAATCAATCGATGACCTTAACTGGGGGCTTGGCTACTGTCAGGCACTAGACCGCAGCATGCAACTGCAGTTTATGCGCATACTTGGGCAGGGGCGCTTATGTGAATTGCTGGACGATACAGACGCCAACCTGAATATCGACCGCTTCTTCAGACGGATGAACTGGCGACGCGATGCGAAAAGCGTCATGGCGCAACTTGAACCGGAGACCCTTTCCTGGTGCCAATCGCTTTGTGATGGCATCAATGCCGGCTTTCGTGCCCGACGCATCAGTTTGATGCGGATACTCGCCGGCGAACCGGAGCCATGGACAATCACCGATATTATTCTTATTTTCCGTATGACGGGCTATTTGACTCTTGCTCAGTCACAGGCGGAATCAGAACGGCTTTTCATCGAACTCATTCAGAACGGCGTGAGTGACGAGAAGCTTGCCAGCCTGTTTCCAGTCGAGGGGCAACATTATGACCGTGCGCTTATCCAGAAAGTGAAGCTGCAGGAACGTATCCTGCCTCTGGAACTTCTCTGGCAAACAGCCGTGCCTCGCATGATGGCATCCAACAGTTGGGTTGTTTCAGGTGACCGCACCAAAAGCGGTGCTGCCCTAATGGCGAATGACCCGCACCTGGAAGTCAACCGTCTGCCAAATGTCTGGTATGAGGTGGTAATGAACTGCCCTGAATATCAAGCCATGGGTTATGGAATGCCTGGTATTCCGGGACTGCTGATTGGGCGATCTCATGATGTTGCATGGGGCGCAACCTATACGTTTGCAGACACTGTTGATAGCTGGATTGAAGAATGCAAGGACGGCAAATACCGCCGCGGAAAAACCTGGCGAAAATTTGATGTTCGTGAAGAGCACATTCTGCGTAAGAAGAATCTGGATCACGTTGAGACTTTTTATGAAAACCCGCATGGCATCCTTGAAGGCAATCCTCAGGAAGAAGGCTATTACCTGTCAACGCTTTGGTCACCTGCTAACTATGGTGCAGCAGGTCTTAATGCCGCGCGCCAATTGATCCATGCGCGAAGCGCCGCAGAAATGCAGCAGTACAGCGGCAAAATAGAGAGCGCGTGGAACTGGGTTATTGCAGACAGGGAAAACAACATCGCTTATCAAATGTCAGGCCTATGCCCAAAGCGAAACAAGGGCTGGAATGGTTTTGTACCAGGATTGGGCTGGGATAAAGACTATGACTGGAACGGTTTTTATAAGCCGTCAGAACTGCCCAATCAGTTCAATCCGGAACAGGGCTATTTCGTCACCGCCAATCAGGATTTGAACGAATACGGCCTAGCATCCCCCATCAACATGCCGATGGCCGATCATCGTGCCCGACGAATTAACGATTTACTTGCAGTAAGTGACAAGCAAGACATCGCCAGCACCCGAAATATCCAGATGGACACCTACTCTCTTCAGGCAGAAGAGTATATGAAGACCCTGGCTCCGATTCTTGAAAAAGATTTCAAAGATTGCCTGTTAGCAGAAATTCTTATGGACTGGGACAAGCACTATGACCGTTATTCAACGGGCGCCACCTTGTTTGAAGCCTTCTACACAGAGCTTCGCCAGCTTGTCTTTCAGGATGAGCAAATCAGCCCGGAACTTTCGCGCCATTTGCGCGAGCAAACCTGCCTGTTTATCGACTTCTATCAAAATTTCGATCGTTGCTTTCTTGACCCCGGCTCAGTCTGGTTCAAGGAAAAAACGCAGGAGGAGTGTTTTCGGCAAGCCTTTGATAAGGCGAAATCAGGTTTCATTTCTGTGACGTGGGGAGAACACAACCGCTTTAAATTCACCAATATTCTTCTGCAAGGAAAGACGCCCGAGTATTTGGGTATCGATAGCGGAGAACTGCCCATGATCGGCGGACGAGCGACCCCGCATCAGGGACAGCTTTATCAATCCGCGGGCAGGCAAACAAGCTTTGCCGCGTCGGTTCGCATTGCTGCGGATATGGGTGAAGGCATGTTGCATACAAGAACCGCCGGCGGCGTTTCTGACAACCCCTTCTCTCCGTGGTATATGTCTGAGATACAGGGCTGGCTCGACGGTACCTATAAAAAACTGAGACCTTGAATGCTCGGTATGCGGCCCTAGTTCAGACCGTATACTCGCGGTCGCTCATACCGCATCATACCCAGACTTTCTTCCTGTTTAATGGAATAGGCATGGCGGTCGTCAAAGTGTTTCAGGCGCAATAGATCAAGCTCGGTTTCAAGGTCATCACCCTGATAGCTGGCAACGAGCATTTTACGCTCCGCCATATAGGAATAACCTTTTTCCCACATTTCATTATTCTTCTTATCCTGCTCAGCCAGAACAGCTATACGATCTTCGGGAAAACCTAACTGGAGTCGCATTTGATTGATAGTTTCCTGTCGAGCCTCGTATTCCATTGCTGCAAGTTCTTTCTGCACGGAGTCGAGTCGGAATACCAGTTGCGTAATAATATTCCCGGTACCAAGCACCATACCTTCGGCAGTCGCGCCATAGTTTTCCTGCATAGCAACCTGCATGGTATAGATGCGGTCTTCGAGAGGCATATCATACGCGGTGTTCAATTCGTTCATTACCGTTTTAACGTTCCGTTCGCGTTGAACGTCCTGCGCGATTTCTTCATTCCAAATACGCCGCGCGTCTTCTTCCCCGAAGAGCTCAATACGCTTGTTCCAAATCGTATTATCCTTTGAAATCGCATCCATATCGTTAAGGTCAAGATAGCTATCGACCAGCCATTCGTCGTACCGATCCATGTTTGCCAGCGCCAACAAAATTTCATCCGCCAACTCCGGAAACGCTTTGCGCAAAATCAGCTCAAACATTTCGTAGCCTTGACCGGGATAGTCAGACTCAAGACCCAATCGCAAGTCCTTCAAGCTAACCTGAACAACAACGTTGTCAATCGTATCCCCAAACTGCTCTCGCATTTTTATACTTAACTGTTCGATAAGCTGATCAGCAGGGAGAAGCTCCGGCTTTTGCAGTGCCTTTGGTAACCCGACCATACGGGTTTGATCGGCATTCTGCTGTGTTTGCGGTAAAGCCTTGCTATGAGCCGCCATTTCGGCAGAAGTGACTGACTGTTGATTTCCGGTAAGAGAGATATAAGCGAGAGAGCCAGCCACAACAACAGCGCTGACAAGTATTATTTTTGTTTTCATTAAACCACCTATTCAAAAACTGGCTGCACGGGCATTTAAGCATATATTCCTGCTTAGTTTTCGGAATCTGCGCACGGCACAACAGATACGCTGAATCAAAAAACGCCCTCTCCCCGAGGGCGTTTTCTCAGGTGCGATGTTGATCTGCACCATCATCCAACTTGACGCTTATAGAAGCGGGTCCAACACCGGCCAGATTTGATTTGCCAGATTCACAGACCCTGCAGGTGTCGGGTGAATGTCATCACTCTCTACCTGACTGGCAGGAACAGTTCCTCGCGGATCTACAAACTGGCAATTAGCAGAACTGGAAACTTCACAGGCATAACCAAGCAAGTCATCACCATAGTTCAAGGCAGTTGTCAGGTTCGCGTTACCACGAGGTAGCTCGTAGTAGCCCAGCCAAACGATATCCTGAACACCTGTTGCAGCGATGTAGTTCAAGAAATCCACTGCAATGAAATACTGATCGTTAATCAGGTTATAACAGGAGTTTGAAGGCCACCAGCGGTACCAGTGCGTGCGGCATCCGTATGGATCAAGAAGTGTTGCCGGGATCAGGATATCGTTACCAGCGCCGTCCATAAGGATCGTATTGATATTGCCATTATGCGCATTAGCGTCCAGGAATTGTTCGATCACCGATGGAGCCAACAAGCCACCAGAAAGCTCGGCACCAGACTGTGTGTAGTCCCGGAACTGGGTACCTGCGCGTGCTTCAAGTGTCTCCTGAATGACGCCATTCAAATCAAAAATCGAGTCACCAATAGTCACCACATCATTACGACCATTAACGGTTTCCTCATAAGGATTGCCGGTACAACCAACAACGCTTATTGCCACGACAGAGAAAGCTGCCAACTTTACAACTTTAGATACAACGTTTTTTAGATTTATCATTGTTTCTCTCCAAGTTTTCTTTCGTTACCACCAAAAATAGCGGTGGCCAAAATTCTAGCGTAACCATTGTTCACAAATGAGTCAGAACACGTACGAGTCAGTTAAATCCGGGAGACTTCGGTTTTAGGAGAGCAAATTTCGATCAAAATACGCAAAAAGCGTGAAGTCCGTCACGTTTCAACATGACATAAGACTTAGCACTTTAGGCCAAGGCGCGATTGAGAGTATGGTCACGTTGCCCGAAAAACAATTTGGTTAAACTTGACTCTACGCCTGTCAGGTAAATCGTTTTCGACATCCGGCAGAGTCCGCCTCAATATCACAATCATCTGAGGCATGAAAATAACAACAATGGAATAGGCAAATGTAGCTGCCAATAAAGTCGGCAAACTATATTTGAACAGTCATGCTTGACGAGATTTACTTACGCCTGCTCATGGAGCTAACGCCGGACGAACATAAACCGAATCGTCTTGATGCGGAACGCATTATTTGTGGCTACGGCCGGACACAAGAGTCCAAAGACGCCTACGGCAAACTATTAAGAACCATCTACGAAGCGGATTCGGCTTCCGACATCGGCATGCATTACGGCAGACTGTTGCAACCCTATGCGCTTTGCGATTTTTCTCGCGCCCTGATGACGGCACCAACGTTTCGGGATAGCCTGCAACTTATTAACGAACTGCACTACATGCAGGGGGCCGCTTACCACTTAACAATGTATCAAACAGCAGGCACCCTCTCCGTTGCCCTGACCTATCCCTACAAAAAAAATGTTTCGGATTCGCAACGCCGTTTTTGCTCTGAAGCTGTTTTTACCTATTTGCTAAATCTTGCCAGAGCCTGCGTTGATAGCGATGCGGTACCTACCAGAATTTGGCTGGATTTCGAGGAGCCAGCCTACTCCGGGGACTATCTGGAAGAATACAGTTGCGAGCCGGACTTTAAGGCACCCATTGCTCTGCTTGAATTCTCAAGCGAGCTAGGATCACGGGAGCTAAACACCAGCAACCACACCTTGTACAAAACCTACATAAAAAAATGTCAGGACGCTGCACGCGCGGCTGAGCGCTACTGGAGTTATGACTACCGGACAAGCACCCTCTTAATGCGGCATATGCCTGAGGCGTTCAGCGGAGAAAAACTTTCAACGCTCTTGAATATTTCACCCCGCGGACTACAGAAAAAACTTAGCAATCTGGACACATCATTCTCCGGCTTGAGTTCTCTGGCGAGGATTGAGCAAACCAAGGTACTGTTACTCCAACAGCAAAAAACGATTGATGCTACGGCAGAACTATTAGGCTTCCAGACCACCTCCGGCTTTCGACGATTCTTCAAGTCCGAGTTCGGACTTTCGGTCAATACCTTTCTGAATCAGGTAGAGCAGTTAGCAAAAAATCCGGAGAAAATACCAAGCCCCAGGAAGCAACTGCAAACCAGCTAAACCGCAAAACCTTGCCTTCTTCAAAAAGTGTCTTTGGTTTGCGGCTCTGGATTCAACTGGTCACAACCTGTGTACAATCTCTAAAACAGAGCTTAAGCTTTCTTACCTTTTCGAGAATCCTTTACTAAATAAGACTTACCTTGACCGCGTTTTAACTCAAACAGATCGATGGCCTTGAAAAGACTACTTAGATTTTTGAATCCATAGTTTCGACAATCAAACGATGTTCTATTCGATATGTTCGATCCAACCGCGCCTAAATCAGCCCAGCCATCATCATCTTCATTAGCCTCAATTCCCTGGCGCAATAACGCGATTAACTTGGTATCTGACTTTATATTCTTTGGCTTTGAGATATTTGTTTCTTCTACTGATTCCGGTTGATCAAGAAACAAAAATTTGGAACAGGCATTTACGAAAGGTGATGGAGTCTTTCTTTCTCCAAAGCCCAGCACAACTTTGCCCTCTGCTATCGCTCTCGTAACCATTGGGGTGAAGTCACAATCTGATGAGATGAAGCACATCACATCTATATCTTTGGTATACATCACATCCATCGCATCAATAACCAGTGCTATGTCAGAAGCATTCTTTCCTTTGGTTAAGTCATACTGCTGGATAGGCTGAATTGCATACTCGTGAAGCAGCTCTTCCCATGGTCTTAAAGTTGGCGACTTCCAATTACCGTAAGCCTTTCGTATTGTCACCACACCATACTTTGCCACTTCACTCAGAACATCTTCAAATTTGCTAGCCGGAGCATTATCAGCGTCAATGAAAAGAGCAATTTTTTGTTTTAATTCGTTCATCCAGATTAACCATATCCCTAGTAGACTTAATCCCCCCTAGAAAACGCCCTTTGACGACGCTAATGTAGCGGTTCTTTTGTTGTTATCGATGGACAGACTCTGCCCAGAATGCTTGAGCATAATCATGAAACATGCACACTCAGCCTAACAGTTTTTGAAAAAAAGCCAACGACGAACCCATCCTAATTCACCCACAGATGACTTTAAGCAGCGTTTGGATTGGCCTTGCTCCACAACCAATCCAAACGCCTCACAGAACCCCTTTGTTCATCAAACTTGCCCGCGCCGTACAAGCTCTGCAAACCCACTGCTACTTACTTGCTAAAATGTGCGCAAAAGCAAGCTCGCCGATTCCAATCTGGCTTTATTTATATAGAATGCGTCCTACGCTTAATAAATACCTTTAACTTTCCAAGAGAAAACGATGAAAACGATCAAGAAGTCCTCAAAACTCGACAATGTGTGCTACGACATTCGCGGTGTTGTGGCACGCGAGGCACGTCGACTTGAAGAAGAGGGCCATCGCATTCTCAAACTGAATATTGGAAACCCGGCTCCATTTGACTTTGACGTTCCTGAAGAGATTCAGACAGACGTCATTCGTAACTTGCCGAACGCCCAGGGCTACAGCGACTCCAAAGGCCTGTACTCTGCTCGGAAGGCGGTCATGCAGCACTACCAAAGCCGCGGCATTCTCGACGTCGACATTGAAGATATTTATTTGGGTAACGGTGCGAGCGAGCTGATCGTAATGGCGATGCAAGCGCTGCTCAATACAGGAGATGAAGTCCTCATCCCCTCACCAGACTATCCTCTCTGGACTGCCGCAGTGACGCTCAGTAGCGGCAAAGCCGTGCACTATCTCTGCGACGAGAAACACAACTGGCAACCCAATATTGATGACATTAAAAGCAAGATTAACGACAAGACCAAAGCGATTGTTGTGATCAACCCCAACAATCCTACGGGCGCGGTGTACAGCAAAAAGTTGCTGGAGGAAATCGTTGATCTGGCGCGCAAGCATTCACTGATTATTCTTGCAGATGAGATTTACGACAAGATCCTTTACGACAAGGCCGTTCATTTTCCAATGGCCGGCTTGTCGCGTGACGTTCTTACCCTGACCTTCAATGGTTTGTCGAAGTCACACAGGGCCGCTGGTTATCGCTCCGGTTGGCTGTTGATTTCAGGTCCGAAACACATTGCGGAAGATTTTATTGAAGGCCTGGACATGCTCGCATCGATGCGACTGTGTGCAAACGTGCCTGCACAATTCGCAATTCAGACGGCACTTGGCGGCTACCAGAGTATTAATGATTTGATTGTTCCTGGCGGTCGCTTTCATGACCAGCGCGATCTGGCCTGGAAAAAGCTAAACGCTATCCCAGGTGTAAGTTGTACCAAGCCAGAAGGCGCACTTTACCTTTTCGTCAAACTTGATCCGAAGGTTCACAAGATCTACAACGATGAGCGACTGGTACTTGATCTGTTAAAACAGCAGAAAATGCTGATTGTTCATGGCACAGGCTTCAATCTTGCTGATAACCAACACTTCCGTTTCGTATTTCTCCCAAGAGCAGATGTTCTGGAAGATGCCATTTCACGCTTTGAGTTGTTCTTGAGCACTTACGAACAAAGCCCTGACATGGCTCGAAAAAAGTAGCGCATTCATAATGTACGACATTCACATTGAGGATTTTTACAAGGACTGCGCGCGTATCCTGCTGCACCTTTATCAAAGCTTTCCGCGCAAATCAGCAGTATTTGTAGAGGATATCGCAGGACCGGATACGCCTGATGAATACGGCATTCACAGCAACCGTTTTCAGGCCTGTTTCGGTGCAATGATCTGGCTCGAAAGTGAAGGCTATCTGATCTCCGAAGCGCTGATTAGGCAAGAAGCGATCGATCAGGCCTGCCTCACCTCTCTGGGGCTGCGCTTACTCAATCAGATTAGCGACGAAAAAAACATCGTATTGCCTGAAGGCGCACCGACGCAGGTTCCTAACGTCGAAGTGCTGCGCTATACGATGAAAAAAAGCACCTCTACCCAACTTACCAGCTTGATGATCCAATTGTTGAGCGAACACAAAGCACGGTAATAAACGTCTACCCTCCAAGATCAAAGACTGCGCCTTTGTTTCTTTAGCCGCTATAGGCAATCTCGTAAAGTACGTAATCGTCATAGCCGCAGAGAATCTTCTTATACCCGGCTAGTGCATGATTGAGGGTATCGCTTCCGCTATCCACTCTCAATGGACGACCCTGCAAAGCATGCAAGCGCTCCTGCGTGCCAATGAACTGGATATTCTCGGCACCAACATGCTCGAGTACTTTCGCGCTTAACTGTTGATTGCCCCTGCCAAGTACAATTCCCTGCCCGCCAATAATTGAAAGCAGAATATGGACTTTCCCGTAGCGATCAACCAGATCGAGAATCTGGGGTTCATTCAAATCCAAACCAACCACCTCGCCATCCGCCCAGGCATCTACACCCAGGAGTGTTGGTGTCTCTATTCCGATCTCGGACTTGATATGCTTCAGGCTGCCACCTGAACCGAGCAGGTAGAGGGTATCATCCTCTAGCGTCTCGACAATAAACGCGGCAATTTCATGTAGTGCAATTTCATCGTCAGGTAAACCACTGCATTTAACGCATTGGACAAGTAACTGGTCATCAGGAACCATCAGTTCGCCAAAATGCCTGGTGATAACCTGCCCCTCCTGAAAGGATCGTTCATCAATATCTCGCACTTCCGCTTCCCGAACTGCAACCAGCTTACGCGACAACATGCTACTGGTGACGGAAACAACGGCTTGTGGCGTAATCGCAAACACACCCGAGTGCATTTTCACACCGCTGGGAATACCCAGGCACACTTGGCGAGTGCTCAAGGCACTGCATACATCTCTAGCCGTACCATCACCTCCGGCAAACAGGAGAAGGTCCGGTTTAGCCTTTTCCAACGCTCGAACAGCCTCTTGAGTATCGCGCGCCGTTGTCTGTTCGCCCACCGAATGCACGACCCGGACGTCATAATCGTATTCTGAAAAATATTCCTCGCCCATCGTTCCGCTTACGGTACTGAACATGATCGAGGATTTATGCGCTTTTAAGCCGTCGAGCACAGAATGGATCTTTTTGGGGATCGCTGATTCGATGCCGAGGTCATGGGCGATCCTTGCTGTTTCAGGCGCATCACTTCCCTTCAGCCCGCTTGGACCACCAAGCCCGGCAAGAGGGTTCACAACGAGGGCAATATGAAAAACTCTGGACATCAGGAAGGATTCACAGAAAGAAAAATAAAACCGAAATCAGCCTTAACAGTGCTCATAAATAAAATTATTCAGGCTGAGCCGCGCGTCTTCACTCAACTCGAGAAATTGAACTCCAAATACAAAATGCGGTTCACCGATGACTTCAGACTCAACGTGTGCGTTTCGGATAATCGCTGCGAGCGATACATTTCGCACCATATCACTGAGCTGAAGGTCAAAATCCAGAAGCAGCTCATGGCCAAATTCACCAAGGCGGTCACGAGAACGGATTTTGGCTCCGGACTTACTCAAATCCTCAATAGTTCCTTCCTTCGGCCAGGCAGAGTCGATATTGAAATCGCTATCAATATTTGCGCTGATACGTGTCGTGATTCGCTCTGAACCGCGCACCTTGCGGATTTCAACACTACCGGGATAGGACAAATACATATGCGGAAAAGGCTCAGCCGCCAAGGAAAGTACACGTACCCCAAAATTTACAAAGCCTGTTTTGATTAAAAAACGCGCCTTTAGCAAGCTACCTTCTTCAAGCTGACCTTCAAGCGAGTTTTCAGGAATAGAAACCATGAGCGCCTTGTCTTTCTCATAGCCGATTAACCGCACCTGATCCCTTCGGGCCGGAGATGCAGCATCAAGGGTAAGCAAGGTACCAACCGGGACGCCCAGCGAACTGAACGATGCTTTATCGGGATATCCCTGTCTTAAAACCGCTGCAACCTTATCTTCCTTTATCACGCCATTTGTTTCCTTAAGCTTTCATGTTAAAGCCGAGCGCTTTAAACATGGAGAAAAGTTCTGAAGAGCCTTGTTTTAACTGAATCTTCACGCCTGAAAACTCACGCCTGCAGCGGTAGTTTTTTCTGAGCTGATCGAAACCGGAAATCCTGCTTTCCGGATCGCCCCTGAGTGTTCGCATCAACTGGCCATGATCATGGCGCACATCAAGGCATGCCCTGATTGCAGTATGCAAACACCAGTCGTCGTCAGCAGTAGAGGTAAATGCCATTCTTGATAAGGGCGGCTCTTCCAGAAACTGTCCCAGAGTATGACGCGTCGGCAGACCGAGTGATTGGCAAAGGCTTCGATAGATCATCTCCGTTCCGGAAACCTTTCCATCAAAGCTATAACCTGCGATATGCGGCGTGCCTAAATAAACCTGATGCGCCAGTTCCACATCAATATTCGGCTCGTTTTCCCAAACGTCCAGAATCACTGTCGGGGCATCTTCTTGCGCAAGGCGCTGCTTCAAGGCAGTCTCGCGGATAACCCCGCCCCGACTGGTGTTGATCAAAACCTGGCGAGAACTCATCCCGGCAAGTTGCTCCTGATCAATCATGTAGCGCGTGGGATATTCACCATCTTCAGTGAGGGGCACATGCAAGGACACAACATCACACTCAAGCACTTCCTGGAAAGAGCAGAAGATTCCTTCTTCACTTCCGGCTTCCTTGAACGGGTCATAAACACGGGTAGAAACACCAAGTCGCTGCAGTTTTCTATGCAGATTTTCACCAACATTTCCGAAACCAATAATCCCCACACACGCCTCATCGAACTCAAAGCTGTGAGTGTCAGCCATGATCGATAAGCAGCTAAGCACATACTCAACTACCGAGTTGGCGTTCGCGCCTGGCGCGCTGGAAAAATGGATATTCTCCTGCTGAAGATAATCGACATCAACGTGGTCCATACCGGCAGTGCAGGTACCGACAAAACGTAAGGAAGAATCCTTTAAAAGAGACTCGTTGACCTGAGTAACAGAGCGAACAAGCAGAACGTCTGCATCATTTAAATCTGACGGCGTGATCTCGCGGCCGGGCTTGGCAACCAGATCGCCAAGCTCGCCGAAAAACCTTTGGAGAAGCGGGATGTTCTCGTCGGCTA
Source organism: Oleiphilaceae bacterium (assembly GCA_036833965.1). GTDB lineage: Bacteria > Pseudomonadota > Gammaproteobacteria > Pseudomonadales > Oleiphilaceae > PZPK01. Next base: position 2,642 of record DAITOW010000014.1, on the reverse strand, counting down.
CAATTTTCAAAAGCACCTCGAATGCTGCTGACTTATGCGGCCTGTGAAAAGGCCTTAGCTATTATTCTTGTCAAGCAAGTATGCAGGATACTCGCAGTTTAACTTCATGCCGATGTACTCTTCCAGCTCTGGCAGCAAAAAAGCATCATCTTCACACGCGAAGGAAATAGAAACTCCGGTTTCACCAGCCCGGCCTGTTCTGCCAATGCGGTGTACGTAATCTTCCGGATCATCCGGCAGATTATAATTAAACACATGGCTTACGCCATCAACATGAATTCCCCTTCCGGCAACATCTGTCGCTACCAGAATCTCAATCTCGCCCCGCTTGAACTGATCAAGTGTTTTGATTCGCTTATGCTGAGGGACCTCTCCGGAAAGAAGTGCAGCCTTAATACCTTTGGCTTTCAAAGCGGCTTCAAGACGGCGCGTTTCATCCCGGCGATTACCAAAAATGATGGCGCGACTGACCTTATTCACATCAATGTATCGACAGATAATCGGCAGCTTTTCATCCGAAGAGACCATAAATATTTTCTGGTCTACCTTCTCTGTCGTGAGCTGCTCTGCCTCTATCTCAATGTGGATCGGGCTATTGGTCCAACGATGGCAAAGATTCAACACATCCTGATTAAAGGTGGCACTGAACAGAAGTGTCTGACGACTATCGACCTTCGGGCATCTACCCAAAATTCTTTTCACATCCGGGATAAAGCCCATGTCCAGCATTCGATCTGCTTCATCAATCACGAGCGAGTCGACCTGATCCAGATAAAGGTCACCGCTATTCAGGAAGTCAATGAGACGACCGGGCGTTGCAACGAGAATATCAATGACGTTGTTACGCACATAATCCCGTTGCTTTTGATAGTCTATTCCGCCTAACACAGAGTAAATATTGAGATCCGTATACTTGGTCAGCGCGCGCGCATCCTTTTCTATCTGAAGCGCCAACTCTCGTGTCGGGGCAAGGATGAGTGCTCGCGGTTCACTTGAGTATCGCTCTTCATCCGGAATCGGACGCAACATAAAATCGTTGATAATGGTAATCAGGAACGCTGCGGTTTTTCCGGTACCCGTCTGTGCCTTACCAATAAAATCATGACCCTGAAGAGTATAAGGGAGAGATGCTGCCTGTATTTCGCTGCAATACTGATACTTCAAGTCGGAAATAGCATGAAGCAAATCATCTTCAAGACCCAGATCATGGAAGCGGGTTTTGCCCTCAATTGCCTCAACCTTGTATTCCGACGGAGACCAGGCCTTCTGTTTGGAAGGCGGCTTCGCTCTGCGTCCGTCCCCGGACTGCTTCTTAGCCCCCGATTTATCAGAAGCGCCGGAACGCTGATGTTGATTTCTTGAAGAGGATTCAGACTTGGGATTTTTATCCGAAACCTGAGGCCCGGATTGTTGATCGACTTGCCGATCAGATTGTTTTTTTGACTTAAAAAGGCCACGAAACATTAATTTAAACGCCTACACATAGAGTTCAGAAACTTCTGACGCGAGGGCTTGATCACCTAAGATAAGAAGAGACCGGCTGTTCGCCGCAAGAGCTGGTTGGCGGTCTCGCCCAGTGCATGAGAATTTGCGGAACTCACTATAACAGATCACTCAGTACATAACTGCATAATTTTGCATAGCTCTCGCCTTGTGTAAACCTTACATCAAGCGCTTGCGCAAACTTTTTCGCCCTTGGCGGCAAGCCGCTCGCAAGGTAATCAAGCGTTTGCCGATGTACCGCGTCAATAAATGCCCTACTTGGCTTGCACAAAGGGTCACTGGCATTGTCCACCGACAGACGAAACGGCATTCCGGCCGCACAACTCATAATCCGCTCAAGCGCCTGCGGTTTTACTTCCACCCGCTCAAATTCTGCCTGCTTGTCTCGGTCGCGCCCATCGGGTTCATACCAGTAACCATAATCCAGCAACAAACGTCGATCTTTGCCGGCGATACACCAATGGGCCGCCTCGTGAAGCACACTTGCCGGATAATCAAAGCGCGAAAATACCCGGGCGTATGGTTCGATTGGGATGGGCGTGCCACAAGAAAATTGAGCTGCAGCATTCGCCGGAACATAATAGGGTTCGCTGGCACCGATACAAAGCCTTGTGTGCTCTTCCTCTTCGAAGCAGAGATTAAAGACCTCTGACAGCTCGCTCGCTAACATCCGAACTGAATTCTCTTAAACATATTAACGGTTTCTTAATTTTCATTCGCATACACTGAAAGCGCGGTATGATACTGCAATTCAAGTTTATAGCATTAGCTAAAAAGCCGTTCGTACCAACTGAACCTTTTTAAAAAGACCTAATCTCAAAGTTATCGAAAAATTGCCAGGAACCCATGCTTTGACTACCAGCAACATCCAACGACTCGCCCCTCTTTGGAAACAAAAATCCAAAAGACTCGCTATTGCCGCCCTACTCACCATTTTCGGCGCAATGGCCACAGGCGCACAAGCAGCCTTTAATTTTGGCGACTCCGCGCAACAGGAGCCTACATTCCTGCCTGTTGATCAAGCCTTCGTTTTTAGCAGCGAAATAACACCCAAGGGACTGCTTCTGCACTGGAAGATCACCGACGGCTATTATCTTTATCAAAGTAAAATCTCACTCACATCTTCAGACGACCTGGCA
>DAITOW010000013.1:0-20902 GCA_036833965.1 Oleiphilaceae bacterium | reverse complement strand
ATCAAGGTCCGAACTAAAGAACGTGCCGAGACTCGGCGAAAAGGCTTTCGAGCAATGCGCAGGTTTTCTAAGGGTCAACGGTGGCAGCAACCCTCTGGACGCCTCGGCGGTTCACCCCGAATCCTATCCTTTGGTCGAGAAAATTGCGGCATCACAAAATGCTTCAGTGTCGGCTTTGGTAGGTCAGCCTGGCAATCTGAAGAGCATCCGCGCTGATGACTTTGTCGATGAACACTATGGCCGGCATACAGTTGTGGATGTACTGGGCGAGCTCGCCAAACCCGGACGCGACCCGCGACCGGAGTTCCGATTTGCGAGTTTCAAGGAAGGTGTCGAAGAGATCAGTGATCTGAAAGAGGGAATGATACTTGAAGGCACAATTACGAACGTCACCCACTTTGGCGCCTTTGTTGACATTGGCGTGCATCAGGATGGTCTGGTACACATCTCTTGCCTGGCAGACAAATTCGTCAAAGACCCTAGAGAAGTGGTCAAAACCGGTGATATCGTCAAAGTAAAAGTACTGGAAGCAGACGTGAAGCGTAAGCGTATTGCGCTGAGTATGCGCCTGAGTGATTCCGCCGCAGAGCATAAGGATCAGGCTAATTCGCGTAAACAGAGTGGCGAAAAGGCATCCGGAGCACAAAAGCAAAAAAGTCAGCAGGCGCCTGCCAATAATGCCTTCGCTTCTGCCTTCGCAAAGGCAAAAAACAAATAGACTTGTTCGGGCCGAGGGATTGAGCGTACGATTATTTCGAGTACTATGATTTCACGCATCTTGATTTCGAGTGCCATGATTTCGAGTGCCAGATAGACGCGCTGAAAGTGCACAAAAAGGATAAACTACATGAGTAAGCAAACATCGTCAGATGATCAAGGATATCAGGCACTTCGCAGTTATCTGGAAGAACGGCATGCAGCGTTGATTTTAAGAGGAATCGAGAAAGAAGGCTTACGTGTACAGCCAGACTTAGACATTGCCCAGTCAGACCATCCTCATGCGCTCGGGCACCCTCTTACGCATGATTCAATCACGACCGATTATTCGGAGGCGTTGCTTGAATTGATTACTTCCGTTGAGTCAACACGGGAAGGCCTGATCAACAAACTCGAAAAGACGCACAAATTTGTGCTCAACAACATCGGCGATGAACTTCTCTGGGCGGGCAGTATGCCATGCAGGCTGCATGGCAACGAAAGCATACGGATTGCCGAATATGGTGACTCAAACATTGGCCATCTGAAACACGTCTACCGCAAAGGCCTTGATGTGCGCTATGGCCGAATCATGCAAAGCATCGCGGGCTTGCACTACAACTTTTCTCTTTCTGACGAATTCTGGAGCGCACTTAGAGATGCGGAGCAAAGCGAATTAAGCCTGAAAGACTTCAAGTCTCAAAAGTATTTCGCGATCACCCGAAATTTCCGCCGCTACAGTTGGCTGTTGATGTATCTTTTTGGTGCTTCTCCTGCTCTCGATAATAGCTTCGTAGAGGGGCGTCAGCACGACCTAGAGCCCTTTGATGACAAAGGCACGCTCTTTCGACCATATGCGACTTCTCTTCGCATGAGCGGCTTGGGCTACAGCAATAACTCACAAAGCTCGTTGAACATTTGCTTTAACACGCTCGAAAACTTTACTAACACGCTTGCAAAGGCCATTCACACCTCTCACCCTGCCTATGAAAAAATCGGCATGTTTGATGATGAGGGTTATACCCAGCTGAACACAAACGTCTTGCAGATCGAGAACGAGTATTACAGTTCGATCCGTCCAAAGCGCACGACACTTTCGGGAGAAAAGCCGACCGCAGCACTGACTCAACGCGGCGTTGAATACATCGAAGTGCGCTGCCTGGATCTTAACCCCTACCTCCCGTTGGGAATTGATGAGAAGCAAATTGCATTCGTCGACAGTTTTCTCCTGTTCTGCCTTCTCGAAAACTCCCCTGTCCTTAGTTCGAAAGCATGTGAAGAGCTGGATCAAAACTTTTCCCTCGTCACAAGCGAAGGAAGAAAACCAGGACTAATACTGCAACGGGTCGGTGAATCCGTGTCGCTGCACACATGGTCTCTGGAGATATTGGCGCAGATAGAAAAATATGCGGCCTTGCTGGATGCCAGTGAAAATAAAAGCTTACACAGTGAGAGCTTGCGAGAGCAAAAAGCGAAAGTGGAGGACTCAAGTCTTTGTCCGTCCGCCAGAGTCTTGCATGACATGCAAAGCCGTCAACAAAGCTGGCTGGAATTCGCCGGAGAACTTTCAAGCCGGCATAAACACGCACTCACTCACTCCAGCGACCTAAGCGAGGTTCAGCAGGAGTTTGAATTGCTCGCTGAACAAAGCCATAAACAAGCTGAGCAAGTAAAACTTGCAGATACGATCAGCTTTGACCAATTCCTTGCTAACTACGTCAAATGAGTTAAGAGCCTTTCCTAGATGACTCATGTGTATGAATAAAGCAATCACCTTGCTTGAGTAAACAGCACCGTTAAATCAGTGAGTGGAGGTGAGCCGATAAAGAGCCTCCACTCGCCTTCAAAACATCCTCAAAGTCCTTTCAAATCCCCGTTTTAAAATCTTTTTTAAAGTCCGTCTCACACTAAAAGCGTTAGCTCTCTCGCACTTTTGAAAGGAGGAATTCTGCTGCCGTCACGTTTCTAACAAAACCGTCATTATCGAGGATTTGCAGATGTAAAATCGTGTGCTAATTTTGTAAGTGTATGTAACGGATTGTGTAGCAAAGACTACACAGAGAATACAAAAAGAAACAATCCGTACATGCAGAGTAGTGTTCATTGCACTAACGTAAAGATATGTAATTCGTTAATGTGTATATAGGGAATGGACTCCCCCGCACGCGGCTCACGAGCTACGAGCAGGACAAAAAAAGAGAAGCAATTCACATTTTACGGACTAAACTTCGGAAAAGTTAGTGTTGACTAAGCGCGCCGAACCGCTTGAAGTCGAACGAAAACAGGGTCTTACCAAGCCCTGAGTCGCTCTAAGTGCGAAGGCAGCCTATTGAAAGCGGAGAGGCCGATGGCCAAAGACATTTCATTAAGCTGGAATATTGATTCTCTAAACAAGGCTTACAAACAAGGCTACATGGCCGGCGTTATGGGTTCCGACAGGGATCGACGTCCTGCAATGAGCGAAGTCGTTCTTGCGGCTTGGGAAGCAGGTTGGGAGGATGGCAACGAAGTAGCGATGGAAGACAGTTCCACCAACGTTCGTATTGCCTCATAAATCAGGGCCCACTCCTTCAGAAGGTCGCGCTTGCGACCCTCATTTGGCTTTACACATCGACCCTCGCTGCTAAGCAGCTGCCTCTAAATTTGTACAACAAAACTCGTAAATAAAAGATCCTGTACTCCGGTCTTTCCAATCTCTTCTGCAAGAGCTTCTTTAACGCGGCTCAAAGCGGTTAGCCGAATGTTTTCCTGAGCTGCCGGATCACTCATTTGCTCTTTGGTCTGGGATGACAGTAGCATCACAATCTGGTGACGCACGAGAGGCTCGTTGCTTTTCACTTTTTCAAGAAGCGCTTCACTCTCCACCTTCAAAGCCACTTCAGCCTTGACGTAAGAGAGCTTCTTTTCTGACAAGCCAAAGTTACTAACGAACGCAGGTGAAATATTGTGGTATACCGAGCGCTTGTGCTCTGCCTCATTATCATCTTCTGCTAATGCCCACGACGAAACTGACAGGCCTAACATCAAAGCCAGCACATACTTCATAATCACTTTCCTTAAAGACGTTTATTATGTTCGCTGAAAGTATAAGATCAGCAGCGCAAGTCTGCCTGTAATTAACGGTGACTATTTGTAGCGCGCGATCGCAGTTCGCAAAAATTAAGAAGACTTAACTCGCCAAGCCCGCGCGTACATCGCGACAATGTGGCGCTAAATAATCAAAGCCAAGTTAAGAGAAAATTTCCGGTGAAGCTTTCGAACTCACTTATCGCAGCAGGTATCGCAATCGTAGCGATAGGCCTGGTCCTCGTCGCAGCATATGTTGAGCCGTTTGCCAGCATGAACCCCTGCCCGATGTGCATGATGCAGCGTGCGATATACCTGACGACTGCCGGCTTTGCCATTCTCGCACTCCTGAGCATCAAGCGCGTCTTGCTAAAATCACTCTTCGCATTTCTGGGTTTCTTAAGTGCCGCGGCGGGTGTCGCCGTTGCCTCACGGCAAGTCTGGCTGCAACACCTTCCCAAAGACGAAGTTCCGGCTTGCGGCCCCCCCCTTGAATATATGATTGAAGTTTTCCCAATTATGGAAGTATTGCAAAGCATGTTGATGGGAACAGGCGATTGCGCAGAAATCCAGTGGCAATGGCTTGGCTTGTCCATACCTGGATGGAGCATTTTGGCATTCGCAGGCCTGGCAGTAGCGCACCTGACGCTTATCGTTAGGAAGAAATAGAAGTAACCAAACGTAACGTTTTGCAACAATTAACAAGTTGTCACGGTTTTCCAAATTGGTTAATTTTAAACCGTGAGCAATGAATAATAAGCGCTTGAGCGCACCACAAAATTCGCGACAATAAAAACAATCTGCAAGAGCGTCGCGCCGAAAACTTATGGAGAGGACTCATGCTCGAAAACTGTAAAAACGCGACAGAGCGCTGGGGTGGCGTCAATGACCTTATTGACAAATGGCTCATCGAAAGACAGGAATTGATCGTTAAGTTTTGCGACTTGACCGTGAATACACCCAGCTCTCAGGAAAACACGATTGAGCGGCTTCAAGGCTTTTGTCAGGTTCTGGTCGACTATGTATCTGTTGGTCATTTTGAGATTTATGAACAACTGATAAATGAAGCCATCGAATTCAAGAATGATGACGGCACCCTGCTTTTAGAATCAACGATTCCCCAGATTCAGGAAACGACGGAGGTCGCGCTCGACTTTAATGACAGTTTTGATGACATTCATAAAGTCGATGACGGTGTTGAGAAACTTGTCGCCCGTCTGGAGCGCCTCGGTAGAACCCTGGAAAATCGTTTTGAACTGGAAGATCAATTGATTGAGGCCATCCACACCTCACAAGCAGATCTTGTATCCTGATTTTCAAGTATGAGCGACCGCTTTAGGCTCTGCTCAACTCAAAAACGGTCTATACTTTTTAGACCGTTTTTTTATGCTTACGCACTCATGAAAGTTTTCTCCACCGTATTTTTTTCTCTTCTTCTTGTGGCATGTGCGCAAGGTCCGGAGTCCTCATCAGAACTTGCCTCGCAAGGGTTGTTTTCTGCCAACTTCAGTTCTGACGGCAAACATGCACTAATTGGCTCGCAACTCCATGGAGCCAGTTACTGGTCAACATCTCCTTTGGAAAGAAAATACAACTGGAATCACCAACAGGGCGAATACACTCAGGTAACTGCAAACGCAATCTCGCCAGATGGGAGTCGAGCAGCCACAGTGCACAAAAACCAATGGATACTTTGGGATACTGAGTCCGGTGCCTCACTGGCGTTTTTGCAAGCGCCCTCAGAGATTCTGAGCATTGCGCTGAACAACAATGGCACACGCGCTCTGCTGGGACTAGAGAATGGTGACATCTGGTTCACGGAACCACTGAGCGGAAACAATCTTCAGGAATTTAAACAGGCAGAGTCCGTCCGCAGCGTTGCGATTAGCAACGATGAAACGATGGCCCTAACTGGCAGCGATGACTATTCTGCAGTATTTTGGGATCTGAGAAGTGGCGACAAACTGCATACCGAGAAATTAAAAAACATGAGTCGTCAAGTTGCGTTCTCACCTAGCGGCAACAAAGCTTTTATTTCTTCGCTGCGTAACGATCACATCATCATAAACACGCGCGACTTCTCGACCTTGAGCACTATTGAGGAACGGTACACCATTTTTAACGGCGCTGCATTTTCCGCCGATGAAAAGCAGATTTACCTTGCGAATCAACAGGGCTACATTCAAGTCTTCTCCACGGATTCAGGAAACGAGCTTTCTCGCTATAAAGCAGAACGCAAAAAGCTGTTCGGAGCCGCAAGATCAGTCGTTACGCTCTGGGCTGACAAGACGTCGCTCAAAGCTCTAACAAGCGATGGCCAACTTCAAACTTTCGCTCTTTCCAAAAATTAGAAGCCATTCACACATTCCAAATACTGGCCTGTCATATAAACTTTCTGTCCTTTTTTATCTAGTCTCTCCCCGCCTTGCGAAATACCATGACTGCGAAAATAAAAATAAGAAACGGAAATATGCATTACGGCAGGCGCTCGCTTGCCCGCTCTTTTCCCCTCCAAAAATAAAGATAAGTAAACAACAGGTGATTAAAATGAAAAAAATGTTTGTCGCACTAAGCATGTGCGCGGCGGTATCACTGACTCCGCAAGACGCATACGCCACCGGTTCAGGCTCAATCCCTATTTTGGATTTCGCAGGCGGACTGCTGAATCTTCCAAACTTCCCGACATCAGAAAACTACACGACCAACGATGACATTGTCATTACTGCGTTTGACGGGGTGGAACTAACAGCGAATATTTTCGTACCTAATGACATTCAAGGTACAGCGCCCGCCGTTATTTTTATTAACAGCTGGGGGCTGAACGAGTACGAGTACCTGCAACAAGCCGGAGAACTTGCTGACAAAGGCTATATCGTACTGAGCTACGCAACGCGTGGTTTCGGTGAGTCGGGCGGCTTAATCGGCACTGCCGGCCCTGACGACATGAATGACTACAGCACGGTGATCGACTACTTGATTGCTAACTACCCCGTTGACGAAAACGCAATCGCAACCGCTGGTATCTCCTATGGTTCGGGCATTAGTTTGATTGGCGCAGCTCAAGACCCTCGTGTTAAAGCGGTTGCCGCAATGAGCTCATGGGGTGATCTTGTCGATGCACTCTATGGCAATCAGTCTCCTCGACTTGTATGGGGCGAACTACTTAATCTCGCCGGCTCCCTGATTGGCAACCCGGATCCTTCGATCGCTGAAAACTGGGACATTGTTAAAAACCAAAAGCTGGATCAAATTGACCAGGTAATTGAATGGGCTGGCCCTCGTTCACCAATTAATTATGTAGATCAGTTAAATGCAAACGGCACAGCGATCTACATGGCAAAAGCATACGGTGACAACCTGTTCCAGCCAAATACGCTTCTGGATATGTTTGGACAGCTCACCACGCCTAAGTATATCGACCTTTTACCAGGCACACATGCCACTGCAGAACTCCTGCCTTCGCTAGTTGGCTTAGGTGACAACATTGTTTGGGAAAACGTTTACAAGTGGTTCGACATTCACTTGAAAGGCGAGACCAACGAACTATCCACTGCAAAACCCATCAACATGAAAGTCCGCTTTCAGGACAAGTTTGAGCAGTTTGATGACTACCCTCTCGCAGAGACCTCCGATGTCACCTACTACTTGCATCCCCGGTCGACCTTCGACAATGGCGATATGGAAACATACCCCTACTGGAGCTGGTTCAACATGGAGTCCGACAACACCATCAATGGTTATTTCGGCACCAGCTTCTCTACGGGTATTCCGATCCTTTCTGATCTTCTGGAGCAAGTGGATATTCCCGTTATTGCAAACATTCCGCTGGAGAGCGATTTCCGTGCGATTTACTGGAACAGTGATGCACTGCCGAACGGCATGAAGATTCGCGGCACTCCGAGCGTCAGCCTGCGTATTCAGCCGCATTACCATAAAGTGCAACTGGTCGCTTACTTGTACGACATGGACGCATGGGGCTACGGAAAACTCATCACTCACGGCGTGGTAACACTGCCAGATGCAAATTGGGGTTCCAAAGTCCGCGTTGACTTCGATATGGTGACCACCGCTTATGATGTTCCTGCAGGACACAAAGTAGTGGTTGCGATCGACACCAAGGATCCTTACTACAAGTCACCAACGACTGCGGACTTTTATGTAGACTTTCAATACAAAACCAGCGAGCAAAACGTAGTGACCATCCCTACGCTTTGATCACGAAGTCTCAAAGTCTGAACAAGCAACAGGCAGGGTTACACCCCTGCCTTTTTTATTATTAGACGGGAAGTTTCTGAGAGAAACTGCGCAGACTGGTTCCTGAACATAAAGCTACACTCAGCGTTAGGTTAACAGGCTTACGTAAATATGCGTCTCTATCATCGGTCTCCCGGACTGGCTCTCGAACAATGTCGACTACTCGTCGAGCTAGGCAAGCAACATGACTTGTCGGCAGAGTCCTGCTTGCGAGACACCGACATTACAACAGCAGACTTTAGTATCCCGAATTGCGAACCGAGCGCAGCACAGGAATTGCTGATCATTCAAAACCTGTGTTCTCAGACTTCCCTCTCGCCTGCGCGGCTGGGTTATCTGGCAGGCCGACAATCTAACTTGCATAATTTCGGGTTAATAGGCCAGGCAATGCTCAGCAGCGACAACTTGCTGCACGCTCTTAACATTGCACTCCGATATTGCCGCGAAGTATTTCACTTCACGAATTGTACAAGCCAGAAACAGGGAAACGCTCTGAAAGTAACCTGGCATGCATATCAAAGTGACACAACGGAAGTTGAACAGTTCGTTGTTGCGCGCGATCTGGGTACTTGTATTTCTATCATTGAAAGCGTAATTGGAGAAAAACCAAAAGGTATTTTGACAGCGAGTGCATTCTTCACCGATTCAGCGCTGATGACGGAACTGTCAGAACAATTAGGATGCAAACTAGCCCTATGCAACAGTGGCGCAGAGCTCAGCATAGACGCAACAAGCCTGTTGAAACCGATGCCGCAGCGCAATCCGCAAACCTGTCAGATGCTAGAACAGTTCTGCTACGATCAGCTTTATAAACCGCAAAATCAGCCGCTCACCGACAGCTTTACAGAACAAGTCGCGCGTTTACTGAAAAACGCGAAATTTTCCCTGAGTCGAGATGACGTTTCCAACTCCTTGCATATTTCATCGCGCACCCTCGCCAGGCATTTGCTAAACGAAAAAACTACGTGGCGTGAACTTGTCGCCAAGATCAGAATTGACCAGGCGAAACAGTTGCTGGCTTCGAACGAGTTAACGATTGAGTTAGTCGCAGAACAAGTTGGGTTTGGGTCTAGTAGCGCATTCTCTCTTGCTTTTCGAAGAGCGACAGGGACGACACCCAGAGAATTCAGGAAGCAGTTTGCGCCAACTAGAAAAATGCTGGCGCAATTCGAAAACTAGAAAATCAGCTATTGCCTAGGGCTAGAGCCGAATGCTGAAGAGGTCGCTTTAAAACCTGCGCGTAGAAGAATTCCAATGCGCGTTTCGCTTGATTCAAACGTGCACGCGAAGGAGAAAGCTTCCGCGTAATATGGCTCAAGAACGCCTTAACGTTGGTCTCGCTCAGACTGAACGGGTTAGACAATCCGTTAAAAGCCAGATACTGCGCGATCCACTGCTCATAAGTGTGTGCTGTACGTGCACACAAGCGGGTTTTTACACTCGCTTTTTCTAACTCAGCCGAAAGACCTGGTTGCGCTTCATCTAAAACAACTTTTGCATCCATGTTTCACCGCCTTTTATTGTTATCGTGATTTTGCGATGCGCACTTTACCAGAATATTTCGGCCGAGCAAATTAACAAAACTGACAGGGATCAATTAACCCTTCAATTCTTCGATTGCATCAATGTACTGTTGCATCGCTTCATCAGCACTTGTGCCCTTGAGTTCTTCCCACGCTGAGTACTTCGCTCTGTTGATGAAATCCATCATGCCCGGCTTTTTACCGCTGACATCGCCTTCTGTTGCCTGCTTGTATAGCGCGTACATTTTAAGTTTCAGTTCATTCGATGGCTCAAAATCACCATCTGCGTTTTGCACGTAATTTACAGTTTCTTCGAACTTGGTTTTTAGATCAGACATTGGAAAACTCCTTGAAAAAGAGGCGATGATTATACAAAGCCCTGCGCATAGTGGGTAGCACTTTCCTATCAATTGACAGTATTGGCGCCACAGTTCAAACTGCGTCATCCAAATATAGCGCAGCAATGCTAAGACCTTGAATTAAAAGGAGAACGCCGAGATGGCGAAACAGAATACTCTCAACAAGATAGTCAGTAACATCAACAAACTTCCTGAGTTTATGCGTGGCAAGGCTCTCACAACACTATTTGGCAAAACGGTTAGATACACCGGCACCACAGGCCAGAAAGTCGAGGAACTAACCGAAGAGCGCGCAGTGATTACGCTAAAGAACAAAAAATCAGTTCAAAACCATATCGGTTCCGTACATGCCGTTGCCAGCGTTCTAATCGCAGAATCTGCAACGGGATATTTGATTGGCATGAACATTTCGGACGATTGCGTACCCGTGATTAAAACCATCAAGGCAGACTACGTAAAACGTGCCAAAGGCGACATGCGTGCAGAAGCGAAACTGACAAAAGCGCAAATAAAAGAAATCCAGTCATCCGAAAAGGGTGAGACGATCGTACCTGTAAAAGTGACAGATGCGGACAACAAGGAGCCCATCTTGTTTGAAATGACTTGGGCCTGGACGCCGAAAAAACGTTAAGCCTTTAAAGCGAATACATGGATGTTCGTTTCGCTACCTTATTAAATAAAACAAAAAGATAATAAGAATGAACATCCTAAAAATTATTGTAAGCCTGTTAGTACTGACGCTCCTCGTTTGTGTGTGGAGGATGTATCCGCTACTCAACTTCGATTATGCGAGCATCCCAAATAACAATAAGGTTTGCGTCGTGGTCGATGGCCCGGCGGGCGCTGAGGATTTGACGGTCGACCAAAGCAAGGGGCTTGCCTACATTGCTGCAGACGATCGCAGAGCCTACCTGACGCGCGGGGATCGCCCCTCTGAAAATGGCGCTCTATGGAGTCTCAATCTGGAAGATGAAAGCGCGGTACTAGTTCGAATCGATGCCAACTATCCCGACATCTTTCATCCGCACGGCATTTCGCTACTCAAAGAGAACGGGAAGGAATATCTTTTTGTCGTCAATCATCCTTCAACCACAGCGCATCAAGTTGATATTTTTGAGATAACGAGTCCTAATTCAGCGATCTTGCTGGAAAGCATTACTTTTCCTGAGCTTATCTCACCGAATGATATTCATGCTGTGTCCAGAAACAGCTTTTACATCAGCAATGATCACAGCTCTCCTCGACAAACTCTTGGCGAAAAAGTCGAGGATTTTTTCCGCCTCGCGGCAACCAATGTTTTGTTTTATGACAACGGTGTCGTAGTTGAAGCCCTAAACGATCTTTACATGGCGAATGGTGTTGTCACCAATGCCGACCAAACAACATTGGTTGTTGCAGAATCTACTGCCGAGCGACTCTCAATCTACAAGCGAGAAAGCGCAAACAAAACAGATTGGTCGTTTGAAAAGCACATTCCCCTCAACGTGATGCCGGACAACCTCGAATGGAGTGCAGACGGGAGGATACTCGTCGCATCACACCCGAAGGCGCTCGACTTCCTGATCCACACTTTTGATGCATCGTCAAAAGCCCCCTCAGTCGCCCATGTTGTCGACCTGAGCACAGGGCAAGCTGAAGTGATATACGCAGATGATGGTATGGAACTCTCAGGCTCCAGCGTAGCCGCAAGATATAAAGAACATCTTTTGATCGGATCTGTTTTTGAAGAAAAGTACGTACACTGCAGGGAACAGCAGATTGCCAGTCGATAGTGTGGCTCGGACGGTAAGATTCCAGCTGTAAACCAGCGTATTTCTGGTTGAGTCTTATAAGAAAACTAAAGCGTGAGAGCTGTGCTCTCACGCTTTCTTCAAAAGGCAGTATTACAGCGCTGCAGCCAGTTCCGCGCCTTGTTTGATCGCACGCTTCGCGTCCAATTCACCTGCAAACTCAGCGCCACCAATCAGATGGTAGTTAGCCGTTGATGAATCTTCTGTGTACAGATCCTTGCGCGATTCCTGGCCCGCACAAATGACAACGTTATCAACATCCAGGACGCGCTGCTCACCATCCACTGTGATGTGCAAACCTGCATCGTCAATCTTGTCATAGCTCACGCCACCGATCATCTCCACGTCTTTCATTTTCAAGACTGCGCGGTGCACCCAGCCAGAAGTTTTATTCAAACCTGCACCAAGCGGGCTTTTCTTGCGCTGAAGCAAGTAGACTTCGCGTGCCGGCGCATGTGGTTTTCTCTCGACTAACTGGCCCGGATTGTCACTATTGATATCCACACCCCACTCTTCACTCCACTCTTCTAACGTTTGCGGACGTGGAACACCATCTGCTTTGGCTCCGGGGTGAACAAGGAATTCTGCTACATCAAAACCAATACCGCCTGCACCAATGACGGCAACCTTTTTACCAACTTCCGTGCCCGTTAACACATCCAGATAAGACAACACTTTCTTGTGCTCAATGCCTTCGATTGGCGGCATTCTCGGATTGATGCCTGTTGCAACGATGACTTCATCATAGCCGGACTTCTCAAGATATTCGGCATCGACCTTGGTGTTGAGCTTCAACTTAACACCGGAAACCTCTACACGACGACCGTAGTATTTGATCATCTCGTAAAACTCTTCTTTGCCCGGAATCTGCTTGGCATAGTTAAATTGCCCACCAATCTCACTAGCCATGTCATACAGCGTAACGTCATGACCGCGCTCTGCCGCAACAGTCGATGCTGACAAGCCCGCCGGACCCGCGCCAATCACAGCCACTTTCTTTTTGTTCGTCACGGGAATATAAACAAGCTCAGTCTCATGACAGGCCTGCGGGTTGACCAGGCAAGACGCTCGCTTCATCTCAAAGGTGTGATCAAGACAAGCCTGATTACACGCGATACAAATGTTGATCTCATCTGCACGTCCTTCAGCCGCTTTGTTGACGAAGTGCGGGTCGGCCAGAAACGGTCGAGCCATGGAAACCAGATCCGCGTCTCCAGACGAAATAATGTCTTCTGCCACATCCGGAGTGTTAATACGGTTTGACGCACAGACAGGAATAGAAAGCTCCTTCTTAACGCGTGCAGTCGCTTCACGGAAGGCGGCGCGTGGCACCGAGGTGACGATGGTCGGAACACGCGCTTCATGCCAACCAATGCCGGTATTCATAATCGTTACGCCCGCTTCCTCAAGAGCCTTGGCAGTCTGGACGATTTCCTGAGCAGTCATACCACCCTCTACCAGCTCCATCATCGATAAACGGAACAGGATGATAAATTCTTCGCCAACGGCTTTACGGATTGCTTTGACAATCTCAACGGGAAAACGCATACGGTTTTCGATGCTGCCGCCCCATTTGTCTTTTCGCTGATTTACGTGTAGCGCCATAAATTGGTTAATCAAGTAACCTTCACTGCCCATCACCTCAACACCATCGTAATTCGCCAGTTTTGCCAGGCGCGCGGTTTTTGCAAAGTCTTTAATCGTGGAGCGAATCTGCTTATCGCTCATCGCTTTTGGCTTAAACGGGTTGATCGCCGCTTTTTTCGCAGACGCTGAAAGCGAGAACGGGTGATAGCTATAGCGACCAGCATGCAGAATCTGTAGCGCGATTTTCCCGCCTTCCTTATGAACGGCGCTGGTCACTTTACGGTGGTTAGGAATATCTAAATAGCTATTGAACAAACCTGCAGTCGGATAAAACCATCCGCGCTTGTTCGGATTGTATCCTCCAGTGATCACCAAACTCGCACCACCCTTTGCACGTTCTGCAAAGTAAGCGGCTAACTTGTCCATCTGCCAGAATCGGTCTTCAAGGCCAGTGTGCATGGAGCCCATGATGACCCGGTTTTTCAAAGTGGTGAAACCCAGGTCCAAGGGTTCCATCATGTGGGGATATGGTTGATTGCTCATACAGCCTAACCTCTTAGAAAATAAAAAACGTAAATAACTTGCCTATCATGTTGACGGCGTCAAGATAACAGTTATTTTGACAGTGTCAAGATTGATTTGATATTGTCTCGAGCATGGGAAAAGCGAAAAGCAAAAATACATACCACCACCAAAACTTGCGCACTGCACTGCTCGAAAATGCAGAAAAGCTGATGGGTGAGCGTGGTATCGCGGGGCTGACACTGCGTGAACTTGCGGAGCGTTCGAATGTTTCCCGACAAGCCCCCTATCACCACTTCCCATCAAAACACGCATTGCTCTGCGCGATTGCCGAACGCTCTTTTGATGACTTGAATGATCTGCTTGATCAAACGGGGATTAATGACGCGACCTCCATTCAGGAACGCCTCAAGGACTATGTAATAGCTTATGTGCGTTACGCGGCTGAGAACCCGGAGAAGTATGAATTGATGTTTGGCGCAATCACATGGCGCAACGACCCCTCCCCTGAACTTAAAGAGAAAGGACACGCGACGTTCCGTCGTTACACCAACATTATTCGTCAATTCAAAGAACACGGAGATATGCCGGATTACTTTGATGAGACCCGTATGTCGCAAATCACCTGGGCAACGCTTCATGGCTTGTGCCGCCTAAAAACAGATGGCGTATTCATCAGCCTTGAAGCAGTGGAAGAAATGTCACTGTATGCGGCAGATATGATTCTTTCGGTATTGAAAGGACAGAAGTAAAGCAAAAATAGAACGAGAGCATGTAGTAACGCCGTTGGGATAAAACGGATACATAATTTAGCCCCTTTCCTCTCGGTCACCGCCTAAAGTAAAAATCATAAACTGCACTTTCCATCTAGATACCCCCAGCAATCAAGCCATAGCCAAATTTCTGAAACGAAGTATCTATCGTGAACCGCGTCCCAATTGAAGGCTATCGAAGAAGCCGCGAGAGTGAGAAAATCAGCGCACTTATAAATCGGAGAGTCTAGTCATGCCTGAGCAAACAAAAATTAAACGTAATGGCGTGACGCCGATAACCTCCTACAACGAGGGTGAGAAGAAGTTTGGAATAGTCAAAGAATTCAGAGAAGAGCCCCTCAAATTTTTGTCACGACTTGCAAAATTGGATGATGACATCGTTGAATTCAAAGCAGCTGCGTTACCCTTTGCTTTGGTAAACGACCCAGAGATGGCCAATCAAATACTAGTCAAAATGCAGGGCACCTACACAAAGTCAGACCGATCAAACAGCATCCTAAATTTTGCTTTTGGTGATGGAGTACTTTCGACTCCCTCCGCAGAATCACATCGCATTCATCGCAAAATAATCATGCCGGGATTTCAACGTACCCAGCTAGAATTATTCGCAGAGCAAATAAACAACTTAGTACAAAACTACTTTTCGACGATTGAGCTAACGCAACCCCGAGACATCAGTCGAGATATGTTCCGAATTACACTCGGCATTATCAACAAAACCCTGTTTAATTTTGACGTAGACAGCCAGATACATCTTTCCGATGAAATCGGAGATTCAGTCCAGGCGATTCAGGAAGGCATCTTTAAAAAGTTTAATCAACTCTTGCCGAGACCCCAATGGCTTCCAACGCCTACCAATCGAAAGTTGAAGTCCTCAAAGGAGCAGGTATCGATCCTGATTTCTCATTTGATGGATAATCGTTTAAAGCGAAAAACTGAAACAGATCGCCATAAAGATATGCTTGATATTTTGCTCGAGGCCAGGTACGAAAATGGGGACAGCCTAGAGAAATCTCAAATTATTGATGAGCTTGTTACACTAATATTCGCCGGGCACGAAACGACCGCAAACTCCATGGTTTGGACCATCTATTTACTTACGCAAAACCCTCGGGCGCTGGAACAAATAAAAAAAGAAGTGGATGCTTTAGGGCCCGTAAATTTTGATTATCACAACTTAAAGAAGCTGCACTATACCGAACAAGTCATTAAAGAGAGCATGCGCATTTACCCGCCAGTTTGGTGTTTAGGGGCGCGAACGTCCAGAGACGACAACATTATCGGCGAATACCACATACCCAAGGGAATTGAGATGTTGGTTGCACCTTACACCATGCATCGAAATCCAATTTACTTTCCTGACCCGGAAAAATTTGACCCTGAACGCTTTTCGCCCGAAGCGGAAAAGAAGCTTCCGAGAGGCGCTTACATTCCCTTTGGCCTAGGCCCGAGAATTTGTGCAGGCAATCACTTCGCCATGATGGAAGCTAAAATCATACTCGCGAATTTCGTGCGCCAATTTGACTTCAGCCTCTGCGAAAATCAAACAATTAATCCACGTCCACAAATCACGCTATCTAATGAAACGGGGATGCATGTGGAAATGAAGTTGAGGAAAGAGGTCGAGCGGAAAGTTAAGGTTGATACAGAAGAACTTGCCTTTCCATAGAAACCAGAAAACTTTGGTTTATGGAATAGCGGGCATCATGAACGGCTAAATTTACACACCTGGTTCCGCAAGATTGCCTGGTTATGTTTCTTTGCTTTTATCTGCCAATCTATGCGCATGTTGTTCCCAATTTTGCCCATCAAACTCAGTGACATTGATTGATGTAGGTTCAGTATCCAGGCAATTAACATTGATATCGATGCCATCCGGGTTTGAGCGCGGGGTGTAGAAAGGTTTGACACCACAGGTTTTGCAAAAGGTATGTTTTGCTATACCGGAACCAAATGTATAAGTTGAAATCGATTGCAGGCCAGATAGAAGTTTAAACTTGCTTAGTGGAACTATTAAGTGCAAGAAACCTGACTTTGTACAAATTGAACAATTACAGCGATCTGCCTCTATTTGTTCAGGGGCTTCTACCTCAAACGTTATCGTCCCACAATGACAACTGCCTTTATAAATCACTGATTTCTCCTGAGAAACAATACGAACCACCAGAAAACTATCAAGAACGCGGTATTTTTACTGCTCTTTTTTGGTTGTTATGAGTGGCTAAAATCTACCTGAATCTCATTACCACAATCATAAATTATGCATAGGCAGCGTAACACTTCCGATATTGGACTGTCATCTCGCTTAGCTTGGTTGCAAGAGCTTACCTTAGAATCTTGTCTTGGAAAGCTTGCGAATTGTTTTTCGAATGACGTGCACGTAAGGGGTTTAGCGAATAACACTTTGCCTGATGGTTTTGACGGTGGTTTGCGAAATAAAGGCTTTGAGGGTGTGGGATTTAAACCAATCTAAAAGTTAAACACACTTTCTTTGACTGACTCCATCGCCATAAATGTTTTTGTGTGTGCTACATGGGGGAGTGTAGATATTTTTTCGGCAAGTACGGCACGGTATCCAGGCATACTGTTCGTTCTTACTTTTAAAAGGTAGTCAAAGTTGCCGGCAATCATGTGGCATTGCTCAATCTCGCCAATTGCGGCAACGGCATGATTGAACTCCGTTAATGCGCTTTCTCTTGTGTCCGTCAGTGTGACCTCTATAAATGCAATATGATCCATCTTTAACCGGATCGGATCCATCATCGCCCGATAACCAATAATATAACCTTCGGATTCCAAGCGTTTCACGCGAACCTGCGTGGGCGTTTTTGTGAGATTAATTCTGCGTGCGAGTTCGCTGATACTAATCCGGCCCTCTGACGAAAGTATTTTTAAAATGGCATTATCGTAGGCATCAAGCGGGTGCGAATCGTCCGGACTTAAATTTTTAGTATTTTGTACCATATGAACTGCCAGGGGCGATTAATTAGGTTAAAAGTCTTTTTGAATTGGCCTAGTATGGTTAGCACTGAATTTGAATGTCAAGTTGAAACAGGTTAGCGTTAGTGTTCAGATTTGATATGTCTGTTTCAGATAATCAAGCAAACAAGAACAAGGAGAGGATTAATATGAAACTTTTGAAATTAGCGGGAATCCTTACAGGCGCCGCAATAGTCTTCGCAAGCGGACCGGCCCAAGCTGATCAACTTGATGAAGTGATCAAGCGTGGCACGCTTAACTGCGGTGTTGTACTGGATTTCCCGCCAATGGGGTATTTTGACAAAGACAATAATCCGGCGGGTTTCGATGTGGATTATTGTAACGACTTGGCCACAGCTTTAGGTGTTGAGTCAAACGTCTTAAATCTTACGTGGGGAGATCGTATTCCTTCGTTAATCTCTGGCAAAACAGATGTTGTTGTCGGTTCCACTTCCGACACCTTGGAGCGTGCAAAATCTGTCGGCTTTACCTATCCCTATTTTGTATTCAAATTCCAGACAATTTCCAAGAAAGGCACAGCGCTTAAGTCATTTGATGATTTGAAGAACCTGAAAGTGGGTGCTGCACTTGGTACAACCTACGAAACAGAATATCTGGCTTATGCAGAAAAAATGGGCTGGGGCAAAGATAACTACACGTCCTTCAAGTCTGAAAATGATGCATACCTAGGTCTTTACCAGGGAAAGGTTGATGCGATTATCTCAACCAATACGAACATTGCTACCAAGCTTCAGACCAAGGAATTTAAAGACTATGTTGCGGGCCCATTCGTGCCTGATTACGACGATGTGGTCGGTTTGATCGCGAACCGTAGCGAAGTTGCCTGGATCAACTACCTCAACCTATTCCTTATTCATCAAATCCGCGATGGCAATATGAATAAGCATTACAACACCCATTTTGGATCGGATGCGCCAGCAGACCTTATCCAGTCTTTGCGAGACAACAAGTAGTTTTATACCGCGACGGCAGCTAAAAAAGCTGCCGTCGGTTTTTTATGGCGCTTGTTTACCGGTTAGAAAGCGTTTCCCAAACGAATCGAGTTGTCCTCTCATTGATGCTTGAAGGTTCTGCATGAATTACGAGTTTCACTGGAATATCGTCCTCCAAAAAATGCCTGAATTGCTGCAGGGTGCGTTTGTTACCTTACACGTCTCGGTGTTCGCGATGATTTTAGGGATTGCCATTGGTGTTTTTTTGGCAATAGCAAAAATGAATGGCCGAGGTCCGGTTTATGCTATTGCCGTAGGCTGGATAGAAATTGCGCGCAACACGCCTGCGCTTTTTCAGATTTATATGGCGTATTTTGGGCTCGGCGCTTTTGGCATTCACTTAAGCCCTTACATGGCGGTGTTAAGTGCGCTTGTCTTCATCAATGCCGGTTATCTGGCCGAGACTTTTCGCGGTGGTTTTCAGTCAATACCTGATGCGCAGTACAACGCCTCAAAATCGCTCGGAATGACGAATATTCAAACCTATCGGTATATCATTTTACCTCAGATGTTCCGTCGCATTTATCACCCGATGACTAATCAGTTTGTGTGGTCAATTTTGATGAGTTCTCTAGGGATTCTGGTTGGCATGAATGAACTGTCTGGTGAGACACAACGACTTCAATCATTGTCCTTCAGGACGCTTGAGTTTTTCATTGTGACAGCGGTGCTCTACTACATTATTACCAAGTTCGTCCTGTTAAGTGCTTCGTTAATTTCCAAACGACTGTTTCGGGGGGAAATCTAATGGGCAGTTTATTTACACCTTTATCATGGAGCGACACTGGCTTTGTTCTTACAGGCATCTGGAACACAATTCTGATCTCTGGTGTCTCTATCTTTATTGGCACTGTGCTCGGCATTATCGTTGGTTTTGCTCGCGCTGAAAGCAATAGATTCGTCAATTTTCTGTTTGGCAGTGTGCTTGATGTGCTTCGCAGTGTACCTTTGATTATCCAACTCGTTCTTTTTTCAACGTTTATGGGCGTTATCGGTTCACCACTCGCCCCCTTTGTAGCGGGAACCATTGTGCTTTCCTTGTATACCATGGCGTTTATGGGGGAGGTTTTTCGGGGCGGTTTTGAAAGCGTTCAGCACTCGATGATCATCGCGTCGCGCTCTCTGGGAATGACTTATTGGCAGACCATTCGATACGTGCGTTTTCCGATCGGGTTACGTTCTGTTTTCCCCGCTTGGCTTGGTGTTGCATTGAGCGTCATAAAAGATTCAGCTCTGGTTTCCGTTATTGGATATATGGAGCTTTTGCGAACTTCGGAGCAACTCATTTCAAGAACCCAGCAACCTCTGGAGATACTTATTGGTGTTGGTATCTTCTACTTCTTAATTTCTTACCCTTTATCTATGTATGGCAAGCGAGTCGAAAGGAAGAACGCGTTATGATCAAAGTCGAAAATGTCAGGAAGTCTTTCGGTGACCTCGAGGTTTTAAAGGGAATTAATTTGGAGGTTCAGAAAGGAGAGGTGCTTAGCGTGATCGGCGGCTCCGGCAGCGGTAAATCGACTCTGCTGTACTGTATCAATGCGATCGAAGAAATTCAGGGCGGCAAGATATTTGTTGATGATATCGATGTGCATAGCAAGGCAACCAACAAGGACAAGCTTCGACAGAAACTGGGTATGGTATTTCAGCAGTGGAATTCGTTTCCGCACATGACTGTGCTCGAGAATGTTGCGCTTGCCCCACAGGTTGTTAAGAAGATGTCTAAGGAGGAGGCATTCGAAATTGCGAAAAAAGAATTGGAGCATGTTGGTCTTGGCGACAAATTCGATGTTTATCCCACTAAAATGTCTGGAGGCCAGCAGCAGCGGCTTGCTATTGCTCGTGCACTGGCGATGCGGCCGGACTACATGCTATTTGACGAAGTGACCTCCGCGCTTGATCCGGAATTAGTGGGTGAAGTGCTAGACACCTTGCGGGTTTTGCGGGAAGAAGGGATGACAATGATTTGTGTCACTCACGAAATCGCGTTTGCCCGTGAAGTCTCCGATCAGGTGGCCTTTTTTCATCAGGGCGTTATCGAAGAGATCGGCCCGCCCGAGCAGGTTATTACGAATCCTCAGAAAGAGAAGACGCAGGCTTTTCTGAGTAAGGTTTTGGCCTAACCTATTCTCTCTATTTTACGGACTGTCTCTTCGCGGATGCCATTTTTGGCTGCATGAGCATTACCAGGAAGTATTTCTGATGACCGATCAGCGTCGTGCTTTAATTCTCGCTTTCACGGCAGTTTGTTTCTGGTCTACTGTCGCAGTAGCATTCAAGCTATCTCTTAGATATCTTGAGGTCATCGAGTTGCTGTTGCTTTCAACGTTATTCTCGACA
>DAITOW010000012.1:0-21054 GCA_036833965.1 Oleiphilaceae bacterium | reverse complement strand
GAGAGAGTCGAGAGAGCGAGAGCGCTGCAGACTGCACGTCAGGGGTGCTTGAATGTGCACTTGAAGGGTGAGGCTCTAACCGAAATGTGCGCGTTGACCGTTGAGCAAAATGAATGGTTAATGAGTACGATTGATTCTCTGGCTTTATCTAATAGAGCCGCACACAGGATATTGCGACTCTCGCGAACCTTGGCGGATTGTTCCGGTGAGCGTTTGATCGGCTCAGGCCATTTGGCGCAGGCGCTCAGGTATCGACCAATCAGGAAAGCTGTTCTTTGAAATATGAGAAAAACGCTGATCAAGTCTGTTTTCCTGAAAATGTCGCAGTAGGAGATCAGACAAAAAAAGAGGAGCCAAAAATTGGCTCCTGAATAGGGGTTTCTTCAAGGAAGACAGAAACACGATCGCTTCTTCGTGAATCTGTAAAACTAAGTATAAGCTCAAATTTTGAACAGTTAGTGTTTAAGATCACTAATTGTGTAACAGATAGTTAAATCAATCATGCTTTGTGTTTGATATCACATAGCGTATGTGTACGGGTATCGATTAGCTCCTCAAATGGCGGTGCGCTTGCTATGCAGCGCTGCTAATCCTAGAATTCGGCCAAACTTGTTTTTCCAACTTTATCGAGGGATTCCGTGTCTGATCAAGACAATCCGATGCAAAGAGTGATTCGCAGCTTTGTGGTACGTAGCGGTCGTATGACGGCAGGACAAACGCGCGGCTGGGACAATTACTGGGGACAGTTTGGTCTTGAGCCAGGCAAACGCCTCGATTTTTTGCAGATTTTTGGTAACGACAACCCTGTGGTTTTTGAAATCGGCTTTGGAATGGGTAGTTCGCTATTCGAGATGGCGAGTCAGTCACCCGACATGAATTTTGTTGGTGTGGAAGTGCATAGGCCTGGCGTCGGTGCTTTGCTGGCGCAAGCCGGCGATGCCGGACTCAGCAATCTCCGTGTCTTGTGCTGTGATGCGGTGGAGCTGTTGAAGCAGGATGTGCCGGATGGAAGCCTTTCCAGATTGCAGCTTTATTTTCCCGACCCATGGCATAAAAAGCGTCATCACAAACGCCGTATTGTGCAGCCCGATTTTGCGGCGCTGGTAGCCGCCAAGTTGGTAGATGGGGGTGTTTTCCATATGGCGACAGATTGGGAACCCTATGCCGAACATATGGCTGAAGTGATGGGCGCTGCGCCAGATTATGAAAATTGTGCTCAGCCAGGCCCTTATTCTGAAAAGCCTGAGTATCGACCGACGACCAAGTTTGAGCGGCGCGGAGAGCGTCTTGGACATGGCGTTTGGGATTTGCTCTACCGTAAATGCCCCGGCCAGGAAAACACTGGTGCATGATGTTGAAAATTCCTTTTCTGAGCGCGAAGGAAAAGAGTGCTGCGAACACTTCATCGGAAGCCTTGTTTGAGCGGAGTGCGCTCAACGAGCAATTGTCCGAAACACTTTCGAAAGAAGGTTTGAGCGTTGTTTTTGATGCTCAAGAGGCTCTCAGAATTCCCCAACTCGGCAGGGTAATCATTCTTGCCAATGACCCTTTACCCGGCATTTCGACTCTGGCGCTGCTGTACTTGGTGTCCCGGGTGCGTCAAGACCTGCTCTTTATTGGTGAGGGTTCCAGTGCCTGGCTAGACGACTATCAGGATTTTAACTGTCAGAAATCAAGCGTTGAGCAGACAAGGCTTGCAGCCACCGAGCATTTGGCAAATGAGGGAGTATTGATTCTTCAGCCTGTGCATTTTGGCCGTTCGAGCGGTGTTCCGAAGTTAACTCAGGAGCGTTGGCCTACCGATTTTGTGAAGCTGGCGAAACATACTTTAAGCCCTTTGTTGCATATCCATGTATCAAGTGATGAACAACCTTTTTTGCAGCAGGTGCGGGGCTTTTATCGAGGTAACGAAATCTTGCAAAAGCTTGCAAGCCGGGTACTTCCAAGTGTTTATGACCAGAAGCTGGTGATTGGAGAATTGATCGATGCGGCAGATTATAAAGATTTGCCGATGCGGGATCGCTTTAAAGCCAAGCTGCTGCGCAAGCAACTTTACAGGGTAGCGGCTGGAAAGATCTCCTACTTCAAAACATTGCCCGCGATCGCGATACCGGAGTCTCGGGAAGACTTGTTGCTCGAATTGTCCAAAGCAGAATTGCTGGGCGAGACCAAAGATCAAAAGCTGATTTACTTGTGCAGGCTGCAGGAAACATCGCCCCTGTTGCGAGAAATCGGCCGTTTACGGGAACAGGCGTTTCGTCTGGTTGGAGAAGGTAGCGGCAAGGCCTGTGATGTGGATGAATATGATCTCGACTATCAACATATTGTTTTGTGGGATGCGCAAGATAAGGAGGTGGTTGGCGCTTATCGTCTGCGCGAGACATTTGATCTGGATAGCCATCATTTTTACACCTCGACCTTATTCAACTATCTGCCCGGAGCGGAGCGGGTGATGAGCCGGGGCGTTGAATTAGGCAGAAGTTTTGTTCAACCGAAATACTGGGGCTCGCGAAGCCTGGATTACTTGTGGGCAGGCATTGCGGCCTTTATTCGAAGCAACCCGAGAGTGCGTTATCTCCTGGGGGCAGTGAGTATATCGAATGCGTTTAGCCAGCAAGCGAAAGATCTCCTTCTTGGCTACTACAGCAAGTACTACCTTGATGACGAACCGATTGTTCGTTGTAAGCGACCATACATGATGGGGTTTTCCGCCAAAGAACATAATGCCCGTTTGTTTGAAGGACTTGATGCGAAAGAGGCGTTTGTTGTTTTACGCGAACAACTCGGGTTAATTGGGCACTCGGTACCGACACTTTATAAGCAATACACTGAGTTATGCGATGACGGCGGGACTCGTTTTCACGGCTTCAATATCGACCCCGACTTCCAGGATTGTATTGATGGTTTGGTTGTCGTTGATCTGAGCCGTCTAAAGCCCCTTAAGCGAAAGCGCTATGAGCTTGAACACCATGACTTTATGGCGTGTGACCAAGAGACATCTGAAAAAACATGATAAGCAGCTATCAGGATCTGAGTGACGACTTTCGTTTTCGTTTTGGCGGCATTGCCCGACTGTATGGGCAGCAGGGCTTGCTAAAACTGGCCAACAGTCACGTCGTTGTTGTTGGTATTGGAGGTGTTGGGTCCTGGGCTGCCGAGGCCTTGGCGCGCTCCGGTGTCGGCGAGTTGACCTTGATTGATCTGGACGATGTTTGCGTGTCGAATATTAATCGTCAGGTGCATGCCTTGCAGGACAGCATTGGCCAAATGAAAACCGAAGTCATGGCTCGGCGTATTCAGCAAATCAGCCCTGAGATTAGGGTAAATGTGCAACACAGGTTCCTGTCACCAGCAAATGTTTCGGACTTGTTGACCAAAGATGTGAGCTACGTTTTTGATGCGACAGACAGCATCAAAGCGAAGACTGCGATGATTGTTCATTGCCGTCGAAACAAGATACCCATGTTATGTTGCGGCGGCGCCGGCGGGCAGATGGATCCCACTCTGATCCAAATTGAGGATTTGGCAAGAACAACACAGGACCCCCTGCTTGCAAAGATTCGCAACAATCTTCGACGGCATCATAACTATTCCCGCAACCCGAAGCGGAAGTTTGGGGTGGAGTGTGTATACTCTACAGAGCAACTCAAGTATGCGCAGCCAGATGGTTCAGTGTGCGCAAGTAAACCGGAGGAAGGTGGTCCTGCGAAACTGGATTGTGCGTCCGGCTTTGGCGCGGTGACCTCGGTAACCTCTGTGTTTGCCATGGTGGCCGTATCACGAATATTGGCTAAGCTGACCAAGGCGGTAAACCCGTAAATAAAAACCGGATGACAAGGATGCATACAAGAGTGGTTCGATATGCTTGAACTCAGCACGATCTCATTAGCCGCAATAGGCGTCATATCCCTTGTTTGCCAATGGGTCGCCTGGCGGCTTCGTCAGCCAGCGATTCTGTTTTTGTTGGTCGCCGGTATTCTGGTTGGTCCCGTAAGCGGTGTCCTGAATCCAGATTCTCTGTTGGGCGACATGCTCTTTCCGATTGTATCCCTCGCAGTAGCCGTAATACTTTTTGAAGGCAGCCTGACCCTAAAATTTTCGGAAATTCGTGGCCATGGAAAAGTGGTCACCAACCTTATTCTTTACGGAACCATTGTTACCTGTCTTGTCGGCACACTCGCGGCTTACTTTGCGCTGGATATGCAGCTATCTCTGGCGATGTTGTTTGGTGCGATTGTTGTTGTCAGTGGTCCAACAGTGATTATGCCGCTATTGCGCGCTGTGAGACCGTCCGGGCGCATCAGTAACATTCTCAAGTGGGAAGGTATCGTTATTGACCCGGTTGGGGCTTTGCTTGCTGTACTGGTGTTCGAATTTATCGTTGCTTCCGGTGGCGAGAGTAGTGCTTTTCTGTCAACCATGTACACCTTTGGTGCAACCCTGGTTCTGGGGCTTACTCTTGGGTGTGCTTCCGGATACTTGCTGGGCGAGGCTTTGCGAAGTCACTGGCTTCCGCAGTTTTTGTTAAATACTGGCGTGCTGACGTTCATGCTTGGCGTCTATGCCTTTTCGAATTTTCTCGTTCATGAATCCGGATTGTTGACGGTCACCGTGATGGGCATTTGGCTTGCCAATATGCGCGGTGTGCCGATCGATGAAATACTGGAGTTTAAAGAGTCTCTCTCGGTTTTATTGATTTCGGCGCTTTTCATTCTACTGGCTGCGCGTATGGAGTTGCAGGCTATATATGATTTGGGCGCTGCGGCGATCTGGATACTTGCGGCCTTGATTTTTATTGCGCGACCTTTGGCTGTGAATCTGGCCTCGCTCGGTTCTGATTTAAGTTGGCAGGAGCGTTCGTTTCTTAGTTGGATAGCGCCTCGCGGGATTGTGGCGGCTGCCGTCTCATCATTGTTTGCCTATCGTCTGGAAGAAATCGGCATTGAAGAGGCTTCAATGTTAGTACCCTTGGTGTTTTCTGTGATTGTGATTACCGTTGCATTGCAAAGCATTTCTGCGACACCTCTGGCTAAACTGCTCAATGTACGTCAGCCCTCAAGCAACGGTTATCTGTTTTTAGGAGCAAATGCGGTGGCACGAGATATCGCTAAAGCTTTTCAGAAAGTAGATGTTCCGGTGATTTTGTCGGATACAAGTTGGGAAAATTTCAGGGCTGCGAGAATGGAGGGTTTAACGGTCTATTACGGTAATCCTGCTTCCGAGCATGCCGAGAACAATATGGACCTGACAGGCATAGGACAATTTTTGGCGATCTCGCCATACAAGAAGCTGAATGCGCATGTGGTGTACCACTTTCTGGATCGCTTCAACGCGCAGCATGTGTTTGCCTTGAGTGAAGGAGAGATGGAGCAGCGAGCGAGTCATCAGACCTCCGGAACGTTTATGCAGGCAGCAAGTCTATTTGAAGAAGGGTTGAGTTACGCAAAATTGGCGAGTCTCTATAGCAAGGGCGCGCGGATTTCGGTGACGCGCCTGAGTGAAGAGTTTTCCTTTGATGCGTATCGAAAGGAACACGGCGCGAACCTTACCTTGCTGTTTTCGGTGTCACCTTCAGGTGTGGTCTATCCGGCCGGTGGTGAAGAAAGTGTGAGCCCCAAGGCTGATTGGCAAATGATCAGCCTGGTGCAAAAAAAGGTGCCAACCGCAGAGGCCCCGGCTAAAAAAGAGGCTTAATGGGCGTGGTCGCCGTGGTGTGGGTGATCGATTTTATAGATCAAGGCGCGCGCGAAGTCCTGGCGCGTGATGATGCCAACAAGTACCCCATCCTCCAGAACTGGTACTCTGCGACGTCCACCGATAAAGATATCGGCAAGAACCAAAATATTATCGCTCGCTTGCACGAAGTCGACCTCTTTTGTCATATGATCGGCTACCCGGTCACTCGCGCTCTGAAAATAGCCGTCCATTAATGCTTCTTTCAGGCAATCGATTTCCGATAGCATACCTACCAAACGCCCCTCGTTATCAAGCACTGGCGCGCCAGAATGGTTCTTCTTGACGAGTTGACGCAGGGCTTCAACAAGGTTGTCTTCGGGCTTGAAACTTGTGACGCTCTCGCTCATATAATCTTTTACTAAAGTGCTCTTCACGGTGCCTCCTTATTTTTAGTTTGGCTATATTATGCGCCCGAGATCGCTCCAGCGCATCAAGGAAATGTCCCTTCCTTGATCGGAATAAACTTTGAATGCTTGTTGAATGGATGCAGGCGCATCAAGCGTGGCGATCATTTCAAAGTCCAGAGACTCATACATAGTCGTTAAGTGACGATAAGGGAAGGTCCAAATCTCGTTGAGATCGCTCTTCTCAAGTGCGTACGATATTAGCGTACGCGCAAGACCCTGTCCTCGATGGTCCGGAGCAACGAACACTCCTCGTAGCAGGCGAGCATCCTCACAGGGCGCAATGCGCAGGCATGCTTTCATGCCTTGGGCGCCAAATGCGGCAAAGATCCGGTCGTTCCGGTTTGTCTTGTTTGTTTGCCCGAACTGCTTATAAAACTTTTTTGCCAGAGGAAAATGTTCTGGCGCTAGTTTGCGGATCGTAACTCCCGACATGTGTCTAGACTTTCCAGGAAGCGGCTTTGTCCATATCGCTTTGTTTGGATTCTACCCAGCGAGCCTTGTCACCAATCTCCTTTTTCCAGATGGTGGCGTCTTTCTTGAGGTAGTCCATGATGAAACTGCAGGCCTCAAAAGCTGCATCGCGGTGAGATGAACTGACTGCAACCGCAACAATTTGCTCATCAAGTTCGAGAACGCCAACGCGGTGAATGACGCAGGCAGCCAGAATTGGCCAACGCTCTTTGGCCATGTCGACGATCTTCTCGAGTTGTTTTTCCGTCATGCCCGGATAATGTTCCAGTTCGATTGCATGCACATCAGACTGATCTCCGAACTCCCGAACCAGACCCGTAAACATACAGATAGCTCCGGTCTTAGCGGGAGCCGCATCGCGAAGGTAGCGCTGGATTTCGGCAGTATCGAAGTCTTCTTTTTGAATACGAATCATCTTAGCCGCCTGTGACCGGAGGAAAGAAAGCGAGCTCGTCACCTTGTTGAACGATGGTTTGTGCGTTGGAGACTTCCTGATTCACCGCAATCAGCAAGTTAGGTGCAGAAAGGGCAGAAGACCAGGGCTCACCTTTGGCCATAAGTTGCTGACGAATAGCTTCAACTTCACATGGCTCCGCTATTTCAAGCTCTAGTTCCGAGCAACCAAGGCGCTCTTTGAGGCTTGCAAAAAAAAGGATGTTCATTCGATGTCCAATAGTGTTTCAGGTAATTGCAGAAGGCTGGTAAAAGGAATGAACTCTATGAGTTCTCCTTTTGCCGGACTAGTGTTTTCCGGAATGACGGCAAAGCCCTCTGCCCAACAGGATGAACTCATCATGCCAGAACTTTGATTCGGATGCGCCATGATGTGCCCGTGCTGATCCAGACGCACGCGCATGAATTCCCTACGGATGCTCGAAGATTTGACAGAAAAGCCAAGGGGTAGACGCATTGAGCGGCAGTGATGATTTCTGCAGCCTTGGCGCTTCATCAATACCGGACGGGCGAGCAGCAGGAATGTAACCAGTACGGCACTCGGGTTGCCAGGTAGTCCAAGGATCGGAACCCCGCAGACTTCACCCAGCATAAATGGCTTGCCGGGTTTGATGGCGATGCGCCAAAAATCGATACTTCCGAGCTCTTCAATTGCCGTTTTGATGTAATCTTCTTCACCCACAGAGGCGCCACCGCTGGAAATAATGATGTCTGCCTCAGCAGCCTTTATTAATGCGCCCTTGGTATCTTCAAGGTTGTCTGCAACCACCCCTATGTCGCAGATCTCGAAACCATAGTTTTGGAGGAAGCTGTTCAGCAAGAACTGGTTAGAGTTATATATCTGTCCCGGCTTCAGGGCTTGTCCTGGCAGAGCCAGTTCATCACCGGTGGATACGACCGCCACTTTCAAGGGTTGGTAGACGGAGATTTCCGCGACACCGGCAGAGGCAAGTAATGCAATATTTTGCGGGCGCAGCACATCGCCTTTGCGCAGCAGATTCTGACCCTCAACAAAGTCCTGACCTGCAGGGCGAATATTTTGCTGCGGGTTCAATTCCGAGGATGTGGAGATAAACGTTTGCTCTCCATCAGTCGATACCTCAGTACTTTCCTGCATGATCACGCAGTCAGCCCCCTTCGGCACAGGAGCTCCTGTAAAGATACGAGCTGCTTGTCCCGGTAGTAATTCTCCGGGCGCATCGCCTGCGGCTACCCGCATAGAAACGGGGAGCGTGCCTGTTTTCTGCAAGTCTTCGATTCTGAAAGCATAGCCATCGACGGCACTATTATCGAATGGCGGGACTGACAATGACGCCAGAATGTCAGCGGCAGCGATTTTATTGAGTGCATCCGCAATAGGCATTTGCCAGGTTTTTGTGTTGGCTTCAACTTTGTCCAGTAGTGCGCTTAATGCATCTTCTAAAGGAAGTAAGGGCTTTGTTTGCATGAGAATTCGTCTGGTTTAACGGGGTGATTGTTGGGCGTTTGAAGCCTGAACCGATGTTAAGGTAAGTTTTTGCCGAATAAAACTAGATATTGTCTTCAAATTGATCTACATTAACTTAACGAATGTAGCCACCATGGCTTTCGCGTAATTATTACGCTTTCCTTAGTTATTCCTACAGCCCTCAAGTACAACACAACTCTGTGTATCAAGACTAATACTATGAATCTTTCCGAACTTAAGAAAAAAACCGTACCCGAACTTTTAGAAATCGCCGCCGAAATGGGCCTTGATAATCTGGCTCGATCCAGAAAACAAGATGTCATTTTTACCATCCTCAAGCGCCATGCAAAAAGTGGTGAAGATATTTATGGAGATGGTGTTCTTGAGATACTGCAGGATGGCTTTGGCTTCTTGCGCTCAGCTGAGGGTTCCTATCTTGCAGGTCCGGATGACATTTACGTGTCGCCAAGTCAAATTCGCCGCTTCAATCTTCGAACAGGCGATACGATCTCTGGCAAGATCCGCCCACCAAAAGATGGTGAGCGATATTTCGCGCTTTTGAAGGTAAGTCAGATCAACTTCGATAAGCCTGAATCTTCAAAAAACAAAATTCTGTTTGAAAACCTCACGCCGCTGTTTCCGAATCAGCGTTTGATTCTGGAGTTGGGCAACGGTAGTTCTGAAGACTTGTCGGGCCGGATTCTGGATCTTGTTGCGCCCGTAGGTAAGGGGCAACGGGGTTTGGTGGTTTCTCCACCAAAGGCGGGTAAGACGCTGATGATGCAGAATATCGCCCAGTCGATTACACGTAACAATCCTGAATGTCACCTGATGGTATTGCTTATTGATGAGCGTCCGGAAGAAGTAACTGAAATGCAGCGTTCGGTGCGCGGCGAGGTAGTTGCGAGTACATTTGACGAGCCGCCTGCGCGGCACGTTCAGGTGGCTGAAATGGTGATCGAGAAAGCTAAGCGTTTGGTTGAGCATAAACAGGATGTCGTTATTATCCTTGATTCGATCACGCGGTTGGCGCGAGCATACAACACGATCATTCCAAGCTCCGGCAAAGTACTTACCGGTGGTGTTGATGCGCATGCGCTTGAGCGTCCAAAGCGTTTCTTTGGTGCAGCACGTAACGTCGAGGAAGGTGGAAGTTTAACGATCATCGCTACCGCACTGGTTGATACCGGTTCGAAGATGGACGAGGTGATTTACGAAGAGTTTAAAGGTACCGGTAATATGGAAGTGCACCTTGATCGTCGTATCGCTGAAAAACGCACCTATCCTGCGATTAACATTCGCCGGTCTGGAACACGTCGTGAAGACTTGTTGATGTCTGAGGATGAGTTGCAACGTGTCTGGATCCTGCGAAAGTTGCTTCACAATATGGACGACGATATTGCAGCGACCGAGTTCCTGATCGATAAACTGAAAGATTCGAAAACGAACGATGAGTTCTTCCTGGCAATGAAGAAACGCTAGGATCAGTTAGTTTGTTAAAAAGCCGGCTTTATATAGTCGGCTTTTTCGTTTGCGGCGTAAGAGAAGCATGAAATATAGAGACCTCAGAGATTTTATCTCGCAACTTGAAGAACAAGGCGAGCTGGTTCGAGTCAAAGCCGAGGTGGACCCCCATCTTGAAATGACTGAAATATGTGATCGCACCCTGAGAGCTGGTGGGCCGGCGATTCTATTTGAAAATCCGAAAGGGTTTGATACGCCGGTGCTGGCGAACTTATTTGGAACGCCGCGCCGAGTCGCGCTCGGTATGGGTCAGGAAGATGTTTCCGCCTTGCGGGAAGTGGGTAAATTGCTCGCGTTTTTGAAAGAGCCTGATCCTCCAAAGGGGATCAAGGATGCTTTTCAAAAGCTACCCATTTTCAAGCAGGTGATGAATATGGGGCCAAAGGTGTTGCGCCATGCTCCTTGCCAGGAAGTTGTGATTGAAACAGCGGACGTGGATTTGAGTAAAATCCCGGTGCAAACCTGTTGGCCCGGTGATGCTGGTCCACTGATTACGTGGCCTTTGGTTGTCACCAAGGGGCCGGATCCGGCGAAAGAGCGTCAGAATTTGGGGATCTATCGTCAGCAGGTCATTGGTAAGAACCGTGTCATTATGCGCTGGTTGTCGCATCGTGGCGGTGCCCTTGATTTACAAGCCTGGCAGCAGCAATATCCGGACAAGCCGTTCCCGGTTGCAGTAGCGCTTGGTGCAGATCCGGCAACGATTCTGGGGGCGGTTACACCAGTGCCTGATTCTCTTTCGGAATATGCATTTGCAGGCCTTTTGCGCGGTGGCAAGACCGAAACAGTCAAGACGATGCACAGCGAATTAACGGTTCCGGCCAGTGCTGAATATGTCCTCGAGGGTTTTATTTATCCGGGTGATATGGCACCTGAAGGACCATTTGGCGATCATACCGGTTACTACAACGAGGTGGACAGCTTTCCTGTATTTACAGTTGAGCGGATTACGCATCGTAGGAACCCGATTTATCACAGTACCTATACCGGACGCCCGCCGGACGAGCCCGCGATTTTGGGTTTGGCGCTGAATGAAGTTTTTATTCCGATACTTCAGAAGCAGTTTCCGGAGATTGTCGACTTTTATTTGCCGCCAGAGGGCTGCTCCTATCGACTTGCTGTGGTCACGATGAAGAAACAATACCCAGGCCATGCCAAGCGGGTGATGATGGGTGTCTGGTCTTTCCTGCGGCAATTCATGTATACCAAGTTTGTCATTGTGACGGATGACGATGTGGATGCCAGGAATTGGGAGGACGTGATTTGGGCGATTACGACCAGGATGGACCCGGCTCGCGATACAACACTGGTAGAAAGCACGCCGATTGACTACCTTGATTTTGCGTCCCCGATTTCAGGACTGGGTTCAAAAATGGGGATGGATGCAACTCACAAGTGGCCGGGTGAAACCGACCGGGAATGGGGCCGAGTCATTGAGATGGATGCCACGGTGAAACAGCGGGTTGATGCAATGTGGACAGAGTTGGGGATTCCTCTCAAACAATGATGTTTCGCGTTACGGTAGAACCTAATGGTTTGCAGTTTCGCTGTTCGGAAAACGAGACCATTGCTCAGGCTGCGCTGACAGCGGGGGTACGACTACCTGTTAGTTGCAAAAACGGTGTCTGCCATATTTGTCGGGCTCTCCTTGTGCAAGGTAGCGTTGCCCTTCCTTTGGGAGGGCAGGTTGAGATTGGTACCAAGGCGAAGCCTCAAGAAGTATTTGTTTGTCATGCCATGCCAAGGTCTGACTTGATTATAAGGATGCAAGGGGTTTACGGCCCCAAAGAATTGCCGATGAAAAATATTGTTTGTCAGATTCGCTCTGTGAGCGTTATGCAGGGAAGCGTTTATCGCGTTCTCCTCGAGCAACCAGCTGGTAAGCCCGCAGAGTTTTTTGCTGGCCAGTACCTGGCGCTTGATTTGCCGGAGAGGGATGACGATGCCTTCTTTTCTATTGCGAGCGCACCAGGGCAACGCGAGATTGAGCTGCACATTCAGGCGGACCCGCATCTAGAGAAAGCCGTCGAAATTATTCGCTTCTTAAAAGACAGTCCTACGGTTCGTGTAAAACTGCCTTTTGGAAAAGCCTGTCTCGATTCTGTTCCGGATAAGGCGGTGTTGTTGCTTGCTGCCGGTACCGGATATGCTCAGATGAAAAGCGTCATCGAATATCTTTTGGAAAGCGGCTTTGAACATGAATTAAGCCTCTACTGGACTGCAAGAAAGCAGAGCGATCTGTATGCGCTTGATGCGTTGAAATCGCTGTCAGAGCGCTACAGCAATTTTCGTTTTGAATTTGTTGTGACAGAGACAATGGATCCGACCTGTACCGAGCATCACAGTCTTTTGGCGGATGCAGTTTTGAAGAGCCATGATGATCTGTCTGATACGATCGTATTTGCAGCCGGTTCGCCAAAGCTCGTTTACTCATCGCTGGATGCTTTGGAAGCGGCTGGACTTTCCTCGGACTGTTTCTACTCCGATGTGCTCGAATATGTCAGCAGGGATCAAATTTAAATTTGACTCCCGACAAGTGAAAACCCGTAAGCGGAAGTGCCTGAAGAAAGTGGGTCGGGTGACAAGCCCTTTGCTATTTCACCAACTTGGGTTGCGGTAAGTCAGGCAGTTGCATATGGTGCATTAGGCTAGCAAGCAGCTTTTCCGTTTCTGATGCAGGTTTGCCAAGGTGGGTAAACAAGCGGTAAAGCTCTGCAGCAGCTTCGGAAGACGGTTGCTGTTTTTGGCTTGCTGCAAAATATTCCGCAGCTTTTCCCCATAATTCACATCGTAAGGATAAGCGTCCCAAAGCAAGTAGCAGGCGCGGACTGTTTGGCCTGCTTTTCAGCCACTTTTCCGCATGCAGCAATTGCTCCGTTTTGTCTTTTCCCTGAGTGCGGCCATAAGCATCTACCAGATTTTCACTCCAGTTATTATCGAGCGCTTTGCGAAGAATGATTTCCGCTTCATAGTCTGCGCGGATACGCAGCAATTCTCGCGTGTAGGCATAAATAACATGTTCTTCAAAACGGAACTTGCCAGGTACGCGCTTCCATAATTCTGAAAGCGCTTCAGCAACCTGCTCTTTGTCTGAGCTGGCATCCAGTTTCTTTGAGTAGCTGCCAAAAAGCTTTGCCCAAATACTGCGTTCAAACTCGGCATCCGGTTCTATAAGCTTGGCCTGTTCGCCCTCAAAGCACTGAACAAGCTGCTCCCAGTCTTCAAGTTCTGTGTACACTTTCACAAGTAACTTGGCGACGTAGGGATGCTTGGGGTATTTCCCACGAAGACGAATCAGTACGGCCAGTGCTGCTTCATAGCGGCCTACCTCAATATGCAAGCGAGCTTGCGTCAGACTGGCTGCAAGCTCTGATCCGCCGGAAAGCTCATGTGCTCGCTTGAGAATCTCTGCTGATTGCTTGTGATCCCCCTGCTGGTGAGCAGCATTAGCAGCGGCGAGCAGGTTGACGATAGGCATACGTGCGTGGTTAGCAGACTGAGTGAGGAGCTTTTTGGCTTTATCCCAATCGCCCTCAAGAAAAGCCAAAAGTCCCTCTTCACTTTGACGGTTAGCTTTCTTCTTTGGTCTGATGCGGTTCCAATGCAGAACGCTCCCTGCACCTTTTCCTACACTTCGTGTTACTCCAAACGCCAGATAGAGGGCGCCAGCTGCAAACACCATAAGAGCAAGCAAAACCCACACATTGGTTTCGATTAACCAGTTGCCGAAATTGATCTGGACGTAACCGGTGTCGTACTGAATGCCCTTGACGATAAGTGCGCTTATCAGAACGCTACATATTACGAGTAAAAATAAGCGTCTCATTCGGCAGCACCTTTATCAGAGCTGATCTCTGCGGGTTTTTGAATGTCCAGAGAGTGTTCACGATATTTTTGCTCTATCTTGGCCTTCAGCAATTCACGAGAACCGGATACATCCAGATCCCGGGTTTGAGGGCGCTGCGCATTGATTTCAGAAAGCTCATTTAACAAGGCGGCGACACTTGGATGATACGAAGGGAAGCTTCTGTGAGCCCACTCAATCGTGCCACCAAGTTCCTGTGTGAATTCATCAAAACGGTGACGCATCAAGAGCAACTTTGCCTGTTCAATTCGCAACGCAAGATTCTGTTTAAGGTATGCAGAGTATTCTGGTGAAGGAGGCAGTGAGTGAGGCTCTTCAAGGCGCTGGATAGAGATGGCCTTGGAAAAGGCTGAGCCCAGTTTATTGAGCAGCTGTTGCCACCATGCAATATCATTGCTTTGTCCGCTCTCTTCGGTGGATGTCTCTGTCGTTTCCATTGCAGGACGCACTGTAACTTCTCTCGGGTCCAGGTTCATCGTTGCGAGGTGATTGGATACGGCATTGAGTCGCATGAGCAAGCTCTCGACTTGTCCTCGGGCCTGACTGCGAAGCAGCAGAAGTTCTTCCGCGATTTTGATGCGCACCGGCATCAGTGCGGCATCGTCAATCTCTGCCAGTACCTGATCTGCAGCTTGAAATAAAGCCTCGCTTGTCGCGGTATCTTTCTCGATGACCAGGCGTTGGTTGGCTATGCGCAAGAGGTATTCTGCTTCGGCCAGTAGCCAGTCTTTACGAGTGCTTCCTTTGATTGCATTGAGTTGGGCGGCAAAGCTGTCGATGCTATTTTGTTGTGCTTTCAGTGCAGTTTCCAATTGGTTCTGCGTGGTGCTGACGCTCTGCCCGAGAGATTGTTCTGTTTGTTGCATTTTGGATAAGGCCAGACTTTGCTCTCGTAAACGGTCGCTCAAACTTTGGATGGTCTGTGCTCCGAGAGTTTGTTGCTGCCAGAGTTGCTGGCCAAAATACGCGCCGGCGGCGATTGCGCCGAGAATTGCGATGAGCAAGAGAATAATAAGTGTGTTGCTTCCCCGACCAGGGCTTTGCTTGGTCTGATTCGCTTTTGGTCTGGTCCCTGAGGTCGGTTTGCCCTGTGTGCCTTGCTCTTTCTTTGAAGCCGAACCGCTTGTTGCTTCCGGTGTTGCATCCGGCTTTGACGGCGTCGAAGCTGCCGGCTGGGCTGTAGCTTGCTCTTTTGTTATCGCTTTGCTTGGCTTTTCTTCGCTCACTTTTGACCTGCAATGAATGTTCTTTTAACGCAAAGCTTAGCTCTAAAGCGCATGCTTTTCACTTAGCAATTGTTCATTTATGCAGGTCTGGCAAGGGCTCGAATAATATCGATGGGTTTTAGTTGCTCGGAAACTTGCACCTTTTGATAACCCAGGCTTCGTGCATGCTTCGCAACACGCTCACTTGGAACGATCAGCCTGGTGTTCGCAGGAACTGCATGAATGGATTTTGCCATGGCGTGAAAGTTATCAAGTGTTTCAGCGCTTAGAGTAATAATGCTGCCGGCATTAAAATCAATGATGGTGTTTTCTAGATGTTGTCCTGAGTATTCGGGCGTGACGCGCTGGTAAAGCTCAATGGTATGCACTTTGGCTCCCCTGTCGCGCAAACCTTGCTCAAGTTTGCTCCGGCCTTCCTTGCCTTTGGCGATGAGTATTTTCTGCCCTTTTACTCGGGTAAGCTCCGGAGCTTCCAATAAGGCTTCACTGCTAAAGTCTTTTTCCTGAGTGGCAACGTCGAAACCGGCCTCTTGCAGGATTTGTGTTGTTTTTCTGCCTATGCCAAACCATTTTTGTTGAGCAGGAACTTGCGGCCAGACTTCGTCGACGATGGCCACTAACAGGTTTGCAGCATGCTGGCTGACGACCACCACTTTTTCGTATTGATCGAGCTCATAAATAATGCTTTTGGTCTGGGCGTCAATATTGAGCGCCTGAATCTCAATGCATGGTAAGGCGCAGGTTTCCGCGCCTACCGAGTTGAGCACTTCGCAAAGCTCGCTGGCGGAGGGCTCCGGCCGACACACCAGTATTTTCTGGCCTTCGAGAATCGGCTTTATCATGTCAAATAAGCTGCTTGAAGCAATTGATCTGCACCTTGGGCGAGTAGTTGCTCGGCAATTTCTACCCCGAGCTCTTCGGCGCTCTTTTCAGTCAACGAAATGGAGCCTTCGGCGGTAAGGGTTTTTGATCCATCCACTGCAGCGACTAAACCGCGTAGCGAGAGCGTGTCGCCCTTAAGTTCCGCGAATCCCGCGATCGGCACCTGACAACCTCCCTCCAGACGAGTATTCATTGCTCGCTCGGCACGGACACAGTAATTGGTTTCTTCGTCGATTAGAGGAGCGAGCAGTTCTTTTATCGCACTATCATTGCTTCGGCATTCAATGCCCAGGGCTCCCTGACCAACAGCCGGGAGAGACTGCTCGGCACTAATTACCTGGCGGATGCGCTCGTGGAAGCCGAGTCGTCGTAAACCTGAGTCTGCAAGAATGATGGCATCGTATTCGCCTGCATCCAACTTGGCGAGACGGGTGTTGACATTGCCACGTAAACCTTTAACAACGAGATCCGGGCGCAATGCTGAAAGCTGACTTTGGCGCCGAAGGCTGGAAGTACCAACGACCGCCCCCTCAGGGAGTTGGTCGATCGAGTTATATCTATTGCTCACAAAGGCATCAAAGGGACTTTCGCGCTTACAAATTGCAGCGAGCTCTAGCCCTTCCGGGAAATGCATTGGTACATCTTTCATGGAATGCACAGCAATATCCGTGTTTCCCTCAAGCATTGATTGTTCGAGCTCTTTAACGAACAGACCTTTACCGCCAATTTTGGCGAGAGGGACGTCAAGAATCTGATCGCCTTTGGTGGTCATTCCAATGATTTCTACGTCAAGGCCGGGATGTAACGCTTCAAGTTGCGCTTTAATGTGCTCACTTTGCCACAACGCGAGTGCGCTTTCTCTTGATGCGATGCGAATTTTCGAAGGCTTGGGATTGGACATGCTGCCCCTCAACAAAAAAATGTTTGGGCATTATAACGAGGTTTTGGGGAGTGTGCTGCAGGAAGCTTAAAAGTTCAGTTTCAGCTCGAGTTCGACTTCGTCTTCTTTCACTTTAACTCGAGTACGGGTGCGATCGACATAATCGGAGAAGCTGCGTGCAATCGATGTTTCGCTGTTGCCGCCAAAGCTCATGATGCGTTCACTGTCGACATCAAAAACCTTATGGATCATTGCGCGCACGATTTTGCTGTAAGGAATTTTCGTAGAGGGTTGTTGGTCCACCAGAATCGTATCATCGTCGCTTGCTGTGTGGCCCGGGTTTGCCAGGGCATTCGCTGATAGCCCTTGCAGTGCCAAAAAGACCGCAGCGATCCAGATAAATTTCTTTGTGTTTGACCTTGTTCCCACGAATTCTTACCTCGTCTTCAATTCGATAAGGGAATGATACCGGATTTGGGTTGAGCATTTTGTGAACTACTTTTTCAGGCAGTTACAGAGTGAGAACAGTGTCTAGTTCTATGTTAAGTCGAAGTGAATTTTGCGTAAAAGCACACAAAAACGTACTTGTTCCCGGGCTATTTGTTTTCAAAAGCACACCTGACATTACTTGCATGACGCCGACTTACTTCAATTTCCTGTCCTTCGCTCAGTACAAGATAGTAACTGCCAGCTGTGTTTTTAAGCATTTTTTTGATGTGACGGATATTAACGAGTGTACTGCGGTGCGTTCGAATAAAGCGGTTCTGGAACTGCGTTTCAAGTTCTTTTAATGTTTGATTGCTTAAGGTTTCGCCACCCTCGTGGATGACGCTGAGATACTTGTGATCGGCGCGAAAATAGAAGATTTTTTGAATCGGGATACGCTCTTGTCCATTCCAGGTGTGAGCGATGAATACTTCATCTTCCCGTTCATTCGTGCTTAATTCTTGCAGAGCTTTGAGATGTGCCTGACTGAGTTTTTTTGCCTGCTTCAGGGCGCGCGCAAGTTCTTCCTCCCTAACCGGTTTCAGCAGATAGCCAACGGCATTGGCCTGAAAGGCTTTTAATGCGTACTCATCATAAGCGGTACAAAAAATAATCGCAGGAGGTGGTTCCAGGTCTGCAATAAGCTCGGCCGCTTCTATGCCATCGACCTCGGGCATTCGGATATCCAGGAGTGCAAGATCCGGGTGATGCTGTCTTGCGAGATTGATCGCAGTCTGTCCATTATCTGCCTGGGCAATGACTTTAAAGCCCTCCAGTTTGTCGATCATTCTGCTGAGTCGATCACGGGCAAGGGATTCGTCATCAGCAATTAGTACACTTAAGTCGTTTGGCATCTCTCTGATCTTCTAACGTGACTTGCGTGCAGGTAGTCGCAAGGTGGTGGTAAACATGTCATTTAACTGACTGGTCTTGATGATCGCCTGGTCCGAGTAGAGTGCGGACAATCGGTCGGCAATGTTGCCAAGCGCGATCTGATTCCCGTGACGGGTTTTTTCCTTGCTTGAAACCGGGTTTGAAATAAGCAGGTAGATGCTTTGCTGTTTCAGGTAGGCCTCAACGCGAATGGAGCCTCCTTCAGGAATAGGCTGAATGCCATGGTAAATAGCGTTCTCGACCAGTGGCTGTAAGGTAAGTGGCGGAATGATGTAGGACAAAACGTTTGGGTCTACTTTCCATTCCAGAGTCAATCGGTCGCCTAATCTCAGGCTTTCAATGTTGAGATATTTCTTGCACAGCTCAAGTTCCTCGCCAATTGAGACGTAGCTTTCTTTGGTGTTCAATGTTGCCCGGAATAGCTCGGAAAGGTCGAGTACTGCATTTTCTGCAGCGTCGGGTTTGATTGCGATCAGACTGGCAATGCTGTTCATACTATTGAACAGAAAATGCGGGCGTATGCGTGACTGCAGAGCCTCTATGCGTGCACCAAGTTCGGCCTTTTCCCGTTGTTTGGCGATGTAGTCCAGATATACATAGCGCAGGAATAGGCCGCAGATTAACGCTGTAACCAAGGTATTGCGGGCAATGAACAGGGTTTTTTGCCCGGCTTCGTACCCCAGGAATCCCGCGCCCAGCCAGCTAAACAGGGCAGAAAGCAGAAGAACTATGCCTAATGCAAGGGCTGCCTGTCTGACGATGCTCTGCTCACCAATTATGTTTCTCAGAAGGCAGAGAGAGGCGCTCGCGCTCAATCCGATGCAATGTAAGGTCAGTGAGGTGAAACCCAGCATCTGCCAATTAATAAGCATTTCATGGGATTTGATCAGGGTGATGACGAATGCCAGAATTTGCACGCTCAGGATGACAATGAGCAAATTCTGCGGTTCACACAAATTTGGAATAAAACTCTTGTTGAAAGAGTTGCTGGTAGGCGCAGGTGCCTTTTGATTCATGTTATACTTCGCCGCCTTAAATCTGGCCGTTCTCGTCTTTGGACGGTCGCAGTGAACAATTATTTTCAGTGTAGATGGGTTATTCAGCATGAGCAATGATTCGAATTCGACCAACCAGTCCTGGGGTGGCCGATTTAGTGAGCCGACCGATGCCTTTGTGGCGGAGTTCACCGCTTCCGTACAGTTTGACCAGCGAATGTATTTTCATGACATTCAGGGCTCGATTGCGCATGCAACCATGCTTGCCAAGGTTGGCGTGTTGACGGAGGAAGAGCGAGACCAGATCGTTCAGGGCTTGCAGGAAGTGAAAGCGGATATTGAATCAGGAAACTTCGAGTGGTCGATTGCACTTGAAGATGTTCATATGAACATTGAGGCGAAGCTGACAGAGAAAATAGGTATTACCGGTAAAAAGCTGCATACAGGGCGTTCCCGCAATGATCAGGTAGCAACGGATATTCGTCTTTATCTGCGTGATGAAATTGACTTCATCGCCTCTGAGTTGACCCGTCTTCAACAAGGTATTGCCGGTTTGGCAAAGCGGGAAGCGGCGACGATTATGCCCGGTTTTACCCATTTGCAAACGGCGCAACCGGTGACGTTTGGTCATCACGTACTGGCCTGGAATGAGATGCTTCAACGCGATTACGAGCGCCTGATGGATTGCCGAAAGCGCGTCAACATCATGCCCTTAGGTGCTGCGGCGCTGGCTGGTACAAGCTATCCGATTGATCGAGAAATGACCGCGCAGCTACTTGGTTTTGAACGCCCCAGTTATAACAGCCTGGACTCTGTCAGTGACCGTGATTTTGCGATCGAGTTTTGCTCCTTTGCC
Organism: Oleiphilaceae bacterium; assembly: GCA_036833965.1. Lineage (GTDB taxonomy): Bacteria > Pseudomonadota > Gammaproteobacteria > Pseudomonadales > Oleiphilaceae > PZPK01. The sequence continues at coordinate 932 of DAITOW010000012.1, read as the reverse complement.
AGTTTGTTGTTGATACATTTGTCTCGGGCTTCCGAAGAATTGATTTTGTGGGCGTCTGCGCAGTTTGATTTTATCGATTTGCCGGATCGCTTCTGTACCGGTTCATCCATTATGCCGCAGAAGAAAAACCCGGATGTACCAGAGCTGGTTCGTGGCAAAAGTGGCCGGGTTACAGGGCATCTGATCTCGCTATTGATGTTGATGAAGTCTCAACCCTTGGCGTACAACAAAGATAATCAGGAAGACAAAGAGCCCTTGTTTGATGTGCTGGATACCGTAAAAGGATGCTTGAGAGCATACGCAGATATGGTTCCTGCGCTTCAGGTTAAAGCGGAAAATATGCGAAATGCCGCTTTGAAGGGCTTTGCTACAGCTACTGACCTCGCGGACTATCTTGTCGTGAAGGGCATGCCTTTCCGCGATGCTCATGAAGTGGTTGGCAAGGCTGTGGCCTATGGGATTTCTGAAGCAAAAGACCTTTCAGAGATGTCCTTGAATGAGTTGCAGCAATTTAGTGATACCATTCAGGAAGATGTTTTCGATGTGCTCACGCTTGAAGGCTCCGTTAATGCCCGTGATCACATTGGTGGTACGGCTCCGGCGCAAGTACTTAAAGCTGTGGAACGTGTTTATCAGGAGCTTGATCAGCGCTAAGCTTGGTTGACAGGGCTTCGGGTTCTGGAACGGTTCTTGTTTAGATTGTTTTATTAGATGAGAGCCGTTTACTTTCGTTGTCGAACTGGCAGCCTTTTGCCTCTTTTAACCGCGTGGTCATGTCGAAAAGCAGCAAGCGAATTATAAAAGCAGATTACTCCGATGGCGTCGACAGGAAACTGTTGCGTCAGATTCGGGATCGCTTTTTGTTGGTTAATCAGCGTCGTCTGGATCGCACTTATGAGAGTTTGGCCAGGCGCCAGGCAGACATCCTCCGG
>DAITOW010000011.1:0-21815 GCA_036833965.1 Oleiphilaceae bacterium | reverse complement strand
TTGAGTGTTTCTGTTGAGGAAAACTCGCAGTAGCAATAATAAGAACAAAAGAGCCGTCGTCTTACTTTTGTACACATCATCCAGTTGTCTTTAAATGTGCATATTTTTGGTGCGTTGTAATGTTATGCACAAATTTTGCACACGCTTCGCATGTCTTGAATCCAGCGCCGAGGGAAAAGTTTTTTTAAACTATTGATAATTTTAAGCTGTTGTTTTTTATGGGGTTTTTTGTTTTCTGGTTAAAAAAAGCTCAAGCTGATTAAAACGCACGTCTCATGCGAAGCCAGGCTTGTTTTTAAGTTCTTATCCACTTAGTTATCCACAGATGTTGTGAATAAAAATATGTCTGAATCAGCCCATTATTTTCTGAGTTTCTATGTCCCGGAAGAGCATGCAGAACATGTGAAAAGTGCCGTGTTTCAGGCTGGTGCCGGCCGTTTGGGAGACTACGAGCAGTGCTGCTGGCAGACGAGCGGGCTTGGTCAGTTTCGGCCTGTGGCAGGTGCAACGCCGTTTATCGGTGAAGTTGATCGGCTCGAGAGACTTGCAGAGCTTAAAGTGGAAATGATTTGCAGGGCAGATGTGATTAGGGAGGTGATTGCTGCTATGAAACGGGCTCATCCTTACGAGGAACCCGCATACCATGTTCTGAAAATTGAGAGCGAATTTTAATCTTCCCTGATCACTTCAAATTCGGGCTCTCTGGGTTCTCTGAAAATATCCGAGACGTGGGTTGAGAACTCACCGTGCTGGCGATCTTCAAAATATAGTTGCAGGGTTCGTTTGACCGTTGGGAAGGCCAGGTCATCCCATGGAATTTCATCTTCCTCGAACAAACGGCATTCAAGGCTCTCGGTGCCGACACCAAATTTTCCATCAATCAAAGTGGCGAGAAAGTACATGTGTACCTGATCGATTTGAGGAACGTTAATGACCGTATAGAGAGAGTGCAGCTTCACCTTGGCTTCTGCTTCCTCCCAGGTTTCCCTGGCAGCAGCTTCCATTGTCGTTTCCTGGTTTTCCATGAACCCCGCAGGCAGGGTCCAGAAGCCGTAGCGCGGCTCAATGGCGCGTTTGCACAAAAGAACCTTGCCTTCAAAGACCGGTACGGTTCCGGCAACGATATTCGGGTTTTGATAATGAATCGTGTCGCAGCTAGCGCATACATAACGGTGCCGGGTGTCGTCTTCCGGAATCTTGTGGGTGACTTCTTCGCCGCAGCCGCTGCAATATTTCATGGCAATGTGTCCGTTTTGGTCAAGTGATGCGTATAACGACAGATCAGACAGACTCTCGTTAACAATTCAGGAGCCCTATGCTAAGGTTCACAGGCTTAAATTAGTAGTATTTTTCGATGAGCTTAATAAATCAGTTCACATCACGTCTTCAAGACTACACGCCGCGTAAACTGGGTGAAGGTTTACCGCAGGCGGGTGTGCTTGTGCCTGTCACACGCAACCCGCATTCGCCGGAAGTGATTCTGACCCGTCGCTCTTCGGGGTTGTCCACGCATAGCGGGCAGGTCGCGTTTCCCGGTGGCAAGTTTGATGATGATGATCTCTCGTTAGAGAACACTGCACTGCGTGAAACGCATGAAGAAGTGGGTATTCCCCCGCATGAGGTTGAACTGATTGGCCCATTGAGCCAGGTCGTTTCGCTGCACGGAATTCAGGTCTCGCCCTATGTCGGGCTGGTGCCTGAAGATATTCCGCTCACACCAAACCTGGACGAACTGGATAGCGTTTTTAAAGTGCCCCTGGAGTACTTTTTGAATGCAGCGCCGGCGCGCGTGGATCGCATGACGTACAAAGGTATCGCCTTAAAAGTTCCTTCCTATCACTACACGCATGGTGATGAGCAATATGAAATTTGGGGTCTGACTGCGATTGTTCTGGTGGAATTCCTGAATCTGGCCATGGACGCCAATATAACAATATTTGAAGATTATCAGCGGAGTAGATTTGATGTACAGCCTGAAAGATAAAGCGCCCAAGTTACATGGCAAGCCTGGTTTTATCGCACCCAATGCAACACTGGTTGGAGATATTGAGCTGCATGAAGATGTCAGTATCTGGTTCAATGTTGTGATTCGTGCAGACAACGACAAGGTGATAATAGGCCCCCAGAGCAATATTCAGGATGGCTCTGTTTTGCACGTTGATCCTCATCAGCCGATTAATATCGGGAGAGGGGTGACAGTGGGACATAAAGCGATGTTACATGGTTGTGAAATCGGTGATTACAGCCTGGTTGGTATTAACGCTGTGGTGCTCAATGGCGCTAAAATTGGCAAGCATTGTTTGATTGGTGCGAATGCATTGGTGACGGAAAACATGGAGATACCTGACGGATCAATGGTTGTTGGCAGTCCGGCCAAGATCAAACGTGCCTTATCCGAACCACAGATGAAAATGCTTGAGATGAGCGCGGGGCATTATGTCTCCAACTCGCAACGATACATCAAGCATCTACAGTTAATTGAAAACGAGCATTCATGACTTCAAAAGAATCCAAACCCATCGCTTCTCCCTGTGTGAGTATTTGTGCCCTTGATGAAAACGACATTTGTGTTGGCTGTCATCGCAGCGGGCAGGAGATCGCAGGGTGGGGAACGAAAACGGAACAAGAGAAAGCGGAAATTATGCAAAGAGTCCGCGAGCGTGAAAAGAGCGCCTATATTTGACGTGTAACGTCAGAGTTAACGGACAAGAGTTGGTTGCAGAGTAGAAGAGACGTTCCTCTCCATAAGTTTCAGCGCGATACCGAATAACCAATATCGAAAGCCAATAATAAGCAACATTCAGTACGGGAACGACCATGACAACACTAGGAACGGCATTAACGAGCAGCGCAAGCAAAGTACTTTTCTGCGGTGCAGGAGAGCTTGGCAAAGAGGTGGTGATTGAATTGCAGCGTTTGGGTGTTGAAGTCATAGCGGTAGATCGCTATGCGAACGCGCCAGGCATGCAGGTGGCGCATCGATCCCATGTGATAGATATGCTTGATGCTGCGGCTTTGCGAAAAGTCATTGAACTTGAGAAGCCGGACTATATCGTCCCTGAGATTGAGGCGATTGCCACTTCCGAATTGGTGAAGTTGGAAGCTGAGGGCTTTTGTGTTGTGCCATCCGCGCGTGCTGTTAATTTAACGATGAACCGTGAGGGTATTCGTCGCCTTGCAGCCGAAGAGCTTGGCTTACCCACTTCCAGTTATGAATTTGCAGATAACTTCGAGGACTTTTCAAAGGCAATTGCACGAATCGGTTTTCCGTGTTTTGTTAAGCCGATTATGAGTTCTTCCGGTAAGGGGCAAAGTCGCTTGAGTGATGCAGGCGATATACAAGCTGCATGGGATTATGCCCAATCAGGTGGGCGAGCTGGTCAGGGCAAGGTCATCATTGAAGGCAGTGTCGATTTTGACTATGAAATTACGCTATTAACCATTCGCCATGGGGGGCGGACGTCTTTTTGTCCTCCGGTTGGCCATGTGCAGAAAGATGGCGATTATCAGCAATCGTGGCAACCACAGGCAATGTCGGATATCGCGCTAGCAAGAGCGAAGGAAATTGCTGAAAAAGTCACGAGCAGTCTGAACGGAAGCGGTTTGTTTGGCGTTGAGCTATTTATCAAGGGCGATGATGTCTTTTTCAGCGAGGTCTCCCCGCGTCCGCATGACACCGGTCTGGTGACTTTGATATCCCAAAATCTTTCAGAGTTTGCGCTCCATGCGCGTGCTTTTCTTGGATTGCCTATCCCCAATATTGAACTGCTAGGACCTTCTGCATCTTCTGTTGTGCTTGTAGAGGGTGAAAGTTGTAACGTGCGTTTCTCTGGTCTGGAAACGGCTTTGGCCGAGCCGGGTACCAGCTTGCGATTGTTTGGCAAGCCTGAGGTGTCGGGAAAGCGTCGCATGGGTGTTGCTCTGGCGCGAGATGAGAATCTGGAGGCCGCGCTTGAAAAGGCCAAGCGTGCTTCTGCGGCTGTCATTGCGCACTGTGACTAATACTGCGCAGGATAAAATGATCGATCAGGCATTTCCGCCACTGGAAAGTAGCGGGTCCAGAGTTTTAATACTTGGAAGTATGCCGAGCCAAAAATCCCTTGAATTGCAGCAGTATTATGGCCATCCGCAAAATGCGTTTTGGCGAATTATGGCGGTTGTCACAGGTGTTGCTCACGATGCTCCTTACCTGCAAAGAGCGCGTGCGCTGAATCAGGCAGGTGTCTCGGTGTGGGACAGCATTGCAAGTTGTCATCGCCCGGGAAGCATGGATGCGGATATCGATCAGGAAACGGTGACCGTTAATGATTTTGACAGCTTTTTGAATAGGCATCCGGCGCTTGAGCTGATCTTGTTTAACGGCCAGTCGTCGGCAAAAACATTTAACAAACACTTGGGCAAGAATTATTTGTCAGAGCGAGGTTTGCGATCACAGGTTATGCCTTCTACAAGTCCTGCTTATGCCTCAATGTCGCTTGATGAAAAAAAAGCGGTTTGGCTAGCCTCCCTGAACATGCTCGATTCGCTGAAAACCTGTGCGGAAGGATAAAGCTCATGAAATATAACTCGGTTGTTGTACTGACAGGCGCGGGTATTTCCGCTGAGTCGGGGATTCAAACGTTCCGTGCAAGTGACGGTTTGTGGGAAAACCATCGGGTTGAGGATGTTGCCTCGCCAGAAGGTTTTGCGCGAGATCCTGAGTTAGTGCTCAATTTCTACAATCAGCGCCGTGCTGCATTGTTGTCACCTCAAATCCAGCCGAACCCGGCACATGAGGCGCTTGCCGAACTGGAGCGTGAGATGCGTTCTAACGGACAGTCTTTTCTTCTGGTCACGCAAAATATTGATGACCTGCATGAACGCGGTGGTTCTGTAAACCTGCGACACATGCATGGTGAGCTGCTAAAAATTCGCTGCCAGGCCTGTGAATCTATTGAATCGACCAAAGAGGGTACGACCGCCGATTCGGTGTGTTCGCAGTGTGGGGTGGTTGGTCAGATGCGTCCGCATGTGGTCTGGTTTGGCGAGATGCCACTCTACATGGATGAAATCTATCAGGCGCTGGAAAACTGCGATCTGTTCTTGTCGATCGGGACATCCGGACACGTTTATCCTGCGGCCGGTTTTGTAGAAGTGGCGAATCGTGCCGGAGCGGAAACGATCGAGATCAATCTGGAACCTTCCGCCGTTCACTCAAGTTTCGATCGGCATGTCGAAGGCAAAGCGGGAGAAGCTTTGCCGAGTTTTGTGCAGTTGCTGTTGCAGAGCTAGTTCCCGCTCTCAGCGTCTCTCTCGCTTTCGCAATTCCAGCAAATCTCGAAGGCAGGCGGGTTCTCTTCAGAACACTTTTGGCAGCGCCAATGTGTGAGGTCATTAGCGCCATACATGACTTCCTCGATGAGTTCGGCGGCTTTGTCTTTCTGCCTCTCGTCTATCCATATCTCGGGCCAGACCTCAATAGGAGGAACTTCGCCTGCGGCGCTGCCACCAAATTGATTCTTCAGCTCGCAGGCTATGCGATTATTTTCGAGGATGTTCTTTACGTTATGCACTACAAGAGCATTGTCGTGACTAAAGATACGGATTTTTTTCATGCGGTGTTTGCAGCGACCAGATTAGTCCGTTACGGGCTCTGACTGCTGTTTCATACGCAAGAAGAGATACAGCGCAAAACCAACAGCTGCGCCCGGCATCATTCCCAGTGCGATACAGAGATAGCCGTATTTGTAGCCATACTGCTGCCGCTCATACAAAATCCAGGCGCTCATGATAAACCAGCACATGATGACATCGATTGAATAACCGGCAGCGTAGGGATTCACGAATCCTGCGGCAAAAGCGCCGATAATATCGCCGTCAGCAAGAGCGTTTGGTGTGATGTAAAGCAGGAAAACAGCGAGAAAGATGCCTGCAAAGATAGCGAGGCAAAGTTTGAAAGTACGTTCGTTCATGGAAAGCCCTGATTGTTGTTTGAGTTTTTAGGTGCGCACTCAATATAAACAGGTCAATCGTGCGTTTGCAACGATGTTAGAACAAGAAGGGTCAAAAGCCCTTGCGGTGCTTATCAGGCTTCTGTTTTGATTTCAGTTCTGGTTTCGGTGGGTTGGGTAAGAGAGCTCAGGAAACGGGTAAATAAATCAGAGTGGCTCGATATGCCAAGCTTGGCGTAAATATTTTTGCGATGGATTTTTACGGTGCCGAGACTGATCGTCAGTTCATTTGCGATGGAAGCACTGGAGTGCCCGCGTAATAGCAATTGCGAAATTTGCTGTTCGCGACGGGTTAGCTCATCAGCGCCAAAGTTCTGAAAACTCGATTCAAGACGTTTGTTTAGAGCGTCATCCGCAGCGGGATTTTTACTGCTATGTGAAGCAGAGAATCCAAACTCCCATAAGTTGGCAACGAAGGCTTCAACAATAGGGAATACCTGTTGTAGTGCGTTCTTTTCACTTTGGTCGTAACGTGCGCCTTTGCTGTCTCTCATGAGAGAGACCACGATACGTGCGCCATCCCTTGTTACAGAGAAAAACCCCATCTCGTCCGCCAATCCCATATTCCGGTAGTACGACAAATAATACTCACTCAAAAAGAAATGGTCGGGCGCAAGATCCCTGATGCCATAAACGCCGGGGGTAATTTCGTCGTAGCTCGCCTTGTAAAAAGGGTCGAGATGATAGGGTCCCGCCTGATAGTCGGTCACGAAGCCGCGGCGCTGTTCCTGATCGAAGGTGTCAAAGAGGCAGATAGGAGCGCTTTGGCCCCTGTAGGCAAACATCACGCAGTGGTCAAAATCGATAAGGTGTGAAAGCAGGTCGATGAGTGCTTTTGCTTTGTTGCAGTCAGCATTGCCCGAAAAAACTTTGCTGATGCGCGTCGCCCAGCTAGAGAAATTTTCCGGAAGGTCTTTTTTTTGTGACGAAGAACTCAAAATACAGCGCTTTTTGTCGATGATTCGTGTTGTTTGTACCCCTCAGGGGATAGGTCGCTCAGAAAGCCTCTCAAATTTATCCCCGCGGGTATATGTAATGCAAGTGTTTGATGCGATTAGACTGTAAAAAAACAAAAGCATAACGAATAAAAAGTGCGTAAGCAGTGGTAGGGGGTTAGTTAGTGGCTGAGCTAGATATCGAATTCAGAGGGGTTGAGAAATCCTTCGGCTCTCTTAAAGCAGTAAAAGACATTAATCTAACGGTTGAGAAAGGAGAATTTCACTCTTTTCTTGGCGCGTCGGGTTGTGGCAAGACCACAACCTTGCGAATGATTGCCGGATTCGAGCAACCTACCGCTGGAGAAGTATTCATCGGAGGCAAGAACATGAACAATGTTCCGGCCTATAAGCGCCCCGTAAATATGGTGTTTCAACACTATGCGCTGTTCCCCCATCTTAACGTTGCTGAAAACATAGCGTACGGACTGGTCTACCAGAATCCCAAACCGTCTAAGGCTGAAATGGATCGCATGGTCGATGAGGCTCTGGAAATGGTTCGGATGTCCCGGTTCAAAACGCGCCGTACCTTCGAGCTTTCGGGCGGTCAGCAGCAGCGGATTGCTCTTGCTCGTGCTCTGGTCAACAAGCCGACGGTGCTGTTGCTGGATGAGCCTCTGGCGGCTCTCGATCGCAAATTGCGTAAGGAAATGCAAACCGAACTGCTGCGCCTGCAGCGTGAGGTAGGCATTACTTTTGTCATGGTGACGCACGACCAGGAAGAGGCGCTGTCCTTATCCGACAAAGTAAGTGTGATGCATGACGGCCGTATTGTTCAGGTGGCAAGCCCAAGAGAGTTGTATAACAACCCGGCAAGTGCTTACGTCGCTGACTTTATCGGCGAATCCAATCTTATTTATGGTGAGGTGCTCCGAAAAGAGAATAACCACATCATTGTGAAGGCAAAAACTGGTGCTGAAATCGAGGCAGCCAGTTGTCCTACTTCTGAAGTCTTGGCGGTCGGAGATCAATGTTGTGTCTCGCTGCGACCAGATCAAGTGCGTTTGGCGCCGCTAAACGGGAACAACCCCTTTGTAGCGGAAGTGACGGATCAGATATTCCTGGGCAATTTGACGGAATATCAGATTGAGTCGCCTTCTCACGGTGCGCTAACCGCAAGATGTTTAACCTCGGGAGAAAGTCTGGAGCATTTTGCTCGAGGCGACAAAGTGGCCCTGCACTGGTCTCCCGATCACGCTCGTGTATTACCACTTTAGTGAAGCGAACGCCTTTAGGGGGTTCGGGGAGCTCAAGTAAGCGGGCTTAATCTAGCAGTAGAAAATATAAAAATAAAACAACGGCAAATACCATCCTGATGGAGGAAGCAATGAAAGAAATCGATAAAAAAACCTTTTTAAAAGAGTTAGAGCGCTATCGTAAGGGCTCAATCTCTCGTCGAGACTTCTTGAACCGTACTGGTCTAGGTTTCGCTACGGCGGTAATGGCAAGCGGTATGGGTCTTGGTTCAGGTCTTTTGACCGGCAAGGCGCATGCAGCGGCAAAAGACATTGGTGATCGTGTTTCTTTGGCAACGTGGCCAAATTATCACGACACAGCCAATTTCGATGCGTTTACCAAAGCAACCGGTGCGAACGTGCAGGTGAATGTATTCGGTTCTAACGAAGAGATGCTTGCGAAATTGCAGGCTGGTGGCAGCGGTTGGGACGTGTTCGTGCCAACAAACTACACCATCACGACGTACACCGGCCTTGATTTGATCGAACCTCTTGATCTAAGCAAGATCCCTAACTTCAATCCAAGCGCGTTTGAAAAGCGTTTCATGGAGCAGGGTACGGTTGACGGCAAAGTATACGCAGTGCCAAAGAACTGGGGTACGACAGGTATCGTTTACAACAGCAATCGCATCAAGACGATGACCAGCTGGAAGGAGTTCTTCGATGTAACGCGTGACTATGGCTCAGGCGGCACGATCGTTCACGACTACCAGTTGACCACAATTGGTAATGCATTGAAGTACTTCGGCTACAGCTTTAACTCTGTTGATGAGAAAGAGTTGGCAGACGCAGAGAAACTGCTTCTTGATTGTAAACCACATCTTTACGCAATCACTTCTGATTACCAGCCACCGCTTCGTAATGGTGATGCCTGGATGTCTATGTGCTGGACAGGTGATGGTTCTCAGCTGCATCGCGACATGCCAGAAATGCAATTCACTCTGGGTAAAGAGGGTGGAGAGTTGTGGAGTGACTTCTACGCGATTCCTAAGAGCGCAGAAAACAAAGAAGCAGCTTACGCATTGATCAACTACTTGCTTGACCCTGAAGTAAACAAAGCGGAAGTAATGGCGCACGGCTATCCAAGTGGTGACTCACGTGTTGACGCGCTTCTTCCACCAGAAATGCTGAAAGATCCAATCATGTATCCGGCAGCAGAATTGCTGAATGCATTGGAGTTTGGTGCTGCAGCGACTTTGGTTGATCCGAACCGTGCGGAACTGATTGCACGATTCAAGTCAGCTTAATAAGTAAAACAATAAGTCCAGTACGCAATTAACAAAGGGGAGTCGGATATGAGTGGTGTCAATCTAATAGGGGGAAGTCGTATGACCCGCTTTTTGATGCTGCTGCCGGCCACCCTTTGGTTTGCAGTACTTCTGCTTCTGCCAGTCGCCGTTATCCTCGTGTTTAGCGTGGGGGAGCGGGGGCCAGCTGGAGGTTTTGTTCCGGGCTTTACGCTCGAGCACTACGGTAATCTTGGTGCACGTTGGGCGGCGTTCGAGAATACGCTGACACTTGCGCCCCTCGGTACGCTCGGTTGCCTGTTGGTTGCGTACCCTCTGGCATATTTTCTAGCGATACATACCTCGCGTTGGAAATCGTTCCTGCTGACGCTTGTGATTATTCCATTTTGGACCAGTTTCCTTATCCGCACCTATGCGTGGATTTATATACTCGGAGGCAAGGGGCTGCCTTCTTTCCTCGAGTTTCTCGGTTTTGACTACATGCGAATGCTGAATACACCGGGCGCGATTACAGTCGGGATTATCTACGGCTATCTACCGTTGATGGTGTTTCCGATCTACGTCACGCTTGAGCGTCTCGACAAGCGTTTGCTGGAAGCGTCGCACGATCTGGGTGCAAACAAGATTGCTACCTTCTTCCGTGTCACGATTCCCTTATCTCTACCCGGCATTATTACCGGATCGATGCTGGTGTTTATCCTGCTGATGGGTGAGTTCCTGATTCCTGCCATCCTGGGCGGCGGCAAGGTGTTCTTTGTCGGTAATGCGCTTGTGGATCTCTTCCTGCAATCGAGGAACTGGCCATTTGGAGCCGCAATCGCCATGACGCTCGTGGTACTGATGCTGATTACCATTGGAGCTTATCTGAAGCTGGTTAGTCGCTTCCATGACAAACAAGCCCTATCGGCAATGTAACGGAGCTGTAAGATGTTACGCGCATATTCGACCCTTGTTTATTTGTTTCTTTACACGCCGATTCTGATCGTTGTTGTATTTTCCTTTACCCTGTCAAAGCATGCGACCAGCTTTGAATGTTGCGGTGTTTCCTGGTTTGCAAAGGTGCTTGAAAACCCCTTTATGATGGAAGCGCTGTTTAACAGTCTACGCATTGCATTTGTTTCCGCCATCATTGCGACGGTCTTCGGAACACTGGCGGTACTGGCGCTCAACTCGATGCGTGGGCCGATGCGCATGGTTTATGACGCTTTGACCTACTCAGCCATTATCATTCCGGGCATCGTGATTGGTATTGCTACCTTGTCAGCACTTGTTAGCGCCTTTGATCTGATCAACCCCTGGATTGCATCGGTCTGGCCGGGCGATGAGGCTCCCGAACTGGGTATGGGGTATCTCACCGTAGTTGCTGCACACAGCCTGTTTACCATGGCGCTGGTGATTATTATTGTGCGTACCCGTCTTGAGTCGATGGACCAACGCTTGATTGAGGCGTCTTATGATTTGTACGCGACACCGCGTCAGACATTTTTCAGAGTCACTTTGCCCTACATTCTTCCCGGTGTGATTTCGGGCTTTTTACTGGCGTTTACCTTTAGTTTTGATGATTTCATCATCGCGTTCTTTGTCGCCGGCTCCGAAACCACGCTTCCAATTTATATTTTCTCCTCTATCCGGCGCGGAATAACGCCGGAGGTGAATGCAATTTCAACCATGATCATTGCCTGTTCTCTCATACTTCTGGTCATTGCAAGAATGCTTGAGAAGAAAGGCTTGGCGCAGTCGGGACAATAATAAGGTCAGGACAAAGAAGGATAACCCAATGAAAAAGCAACTATACATAAACGGCGAGTGGGTAAGCCCGGACGAGGGACGTAGTTTTGATGTGGTGAATCCGGCAACGGAAGAAGTGATTCATCAAGCGCCTGCCGGTGGCGAACAAGACATTAATAATGCGGTTGCATCTGCCAAGCGGGCTTTTGAATCCAAAGCCTGGAAAAACACTTCCGGTGCGGAGCGCGCAGCGTATCTTCATGGCATTGCAGACTGTATTGAACGTGATACCCAAAAGTTGGCGGAGATGGAAGTTGCTGACAATGGTAAGCCTTTGCCAGAGGCTATTTGGGATATTGAGGACACAGCAGGTTGCTTTCGCTTTTATGCTGATCTCGCGATTGAGTTGGATAAGAACAAAGAAGAGTCCATCGCTTTGCCTCATGAGGGCTTTCGCTGTCGTGTCACACGCGAACCGATTGGCGTCGCCGGCGGAGTGATTCCGTGGAATTTCCCGATGTTGATGGCTGCATGGAAGGTTGCTCCAGCGATTGCTGCCGGTGCAACCATGGTTCTCAAACCATCAGAGCTCACGCCGCTTACTGCTCTTGAGTTTGGCACCTACGCTGATGAAGTCTCGCTTCCTCCTGGTGTCTTGAACGTAGTAACAGGACTTGGTGCAGATGCTGGTGCACCCCTGGCTTCGCACCCGGATGTCGCAAAGTTGGCCTTTACCGGTAGTGTGCCTACGGGCAGCAAAATTATGGCTGCTGCTGCGCAGGACATAAAAAACGTTAGTCTCGAGTTGGGTGGCAAGTCGGCATTTATCGTCTTTGACGATGCAGACGTTGAAGCGGCTGTTGAGTGGATACTTTTTGGTATTTTCTGGAATCAGGGCGAGGTGTGCAGCGCAACATCCCGTTTGATTGTTCAGCAGGGCATCGCTGACAAATTGATGGCCCGGCTTGTTGAAGAAGCAGAAAAGATCAAGATCGGAAACGGTATGCATGAGGGCGTGCTGCTCGGGCCCTTGGTTAGTAAGGGGCAGTTCGACAAGGTGCTCCGTTTTATTGATGAAGCAAAAAATACTGAGGCAGAGATGCTGTGCGGTGGTTCTGCAGGTTTCGACAAGGGTTACTTCGTCAAGCCAACCATCTTTATGGAACCGAACACGAATAATCCAATCTGGACTGAAGAAGTCTTTGGTCCGGTTCTCGCGGTGAAGCGCTTCGCCTCGGAAGAAGAAGCCGTAGAGCTTGCGAATGGCTCGCGCTTCGGTTTGGGTGCAGCGGTAATGTCTGCGGATAAAGAGCGCTGCGCGCGTGTGGCAAATGCATTTCGGGCTGGCATTGTCTGGGTCAACTGTTCACAGCCGACATTTGTTGAGGCTCCCTGGGGCGGATACAAGCAATCGGGAATCGGCAGGGAACTCGGACGCTGGGGCCTGAACAATTACCTGGAAACCAAGCAAATCACGGAGTACGTGAGTAATGAGCCTTGGGGGTGGTATCTCAAGAACTAGTGCTTTCTCCTCGAGTGAGTGGGTTACTTGAGCTTGGCATGGATAGTACTTGCCATTTACCGCAATCCCTGACGGGCTTGCGGTTTTTTTCTTTTGGCGGTTCTAGTTACGCTCCCGGAAAATCTCGAAAACTCTTTCTCGCATCCATTGATGAGCGCGATCTGTTTGATGTCGCGCAGCCCAATACAGATGCCAGTCCAACATCGGGATCGCAAAGGGTAGTTCAAGCACTTGCAGATCGGTACCGCGAGTCAGGCTTTGGGGGATCGTAAGCAACATATCCGTTCGCGCAACAATCGGTCCGCCTGCGCGTGAATGTTGAATCCGTAATTTGATGTTCCTCTGCAATCCAAGCCTTCCCAGGTAGGCATCAATCTGTCCGCCGCCTTTCTTCCTGCTAGAAACATGGATATGCGCTTCGGACATGTATGCATCAAGAGACAGGCTGCCCTGGATACGTGGGTGTTGCGCCCGAGCAACGCACACATATCGGTCTGTTGCCAGAGGAGTATTAATCAGTTCTGAGTGGTTAATGATCGGTACATCGAGAGCAAGATCCAGCTCTCCGGCACTGAAAGCGCGAATCATATCCGCGCGGGGAACCGTATAGCTTTCAACATTGATGTTGGGCGCTTGCACTTCAAGTAGTTCCATCAAACGCGGCAGCACATACGCTTCGGACGTGTCATTCATCGAAAAGCGAAATGTTCGGGTCGATTCGATCGGGTCAAAGGCATCGTGTTCGTTCAAACTGCTCTGCAACTTTGCAAGAGCTTCCCGGACGCGCTCAATAATGTTTTCTGTGAGCGGGGTTGGCACCATTTGACCGGACTGACGCACGAACAATTCATCGTTGAAGTGGGCGCGCAAACGCGCAAGGGCGTTGCTGACCGCCGGTTGTGTGATATGCAGGACGTCGGCTGCTTTGGTGAGATTTCGCTCGCTGTAGATCGTGTCGAATACGATAAACAGGTTCATATCAATCTTTGAGAGTTGCATGTGCAGTTACCTGAAGCGGCCGCCAGGAGGCGTGTGGAGACATCTCGGTCCGTATCATTTTATGACGTTATCATCACTGATAGTTATTAAACGATATAAATGAAATAAACTTCAATGATTTTAAGATGCTTTTTACACTGCTGTTCTTGATAAAAACAAGGTCGACTCTTATTGCGCTGAGATGGCGACGTGAGACAACCCAAGGCTAGAGAGCAGGAATAAACAGATGGAATTCGAATATTCAGACCGCACCAAACAGTTAATGAAGCAAGTTCAGAGCTTTTTGGATACGCATCTTTTTCCAATTGAACAAGAGTTGAATGAGGCGATTGAAAACGCTGAGGATCGCTGGGCCATTCCTCCCCAAATCGAAGAGCTAAAGGAGCTGGCTAAGGCACAGGGCTTATGGAACCTGTTTTTGCCAGACTCCGACTACGGTGCAGGTTTAAGTAATCTCGAATATGCGCCACTTGCAGAGATTATGGGGCGAACCCGTTTCGCGTCTGAAATTTTTAACTGTAGTGCTCCAGACACTGGAAATATGGAAGTGCTTGTACGTTACGGTACGGAGGAGCAAAAGAAGCAGTGGCTTGAGCCCTTGTTGGCAGGAGAAATTCGTTCAGCTTTTGCGATGACCGAGCCAGATGTGGCGTCAAGCGACGCAACGAACATTCAAACCCGTATCGAACGTGATGGCGATGACTATGTCATTAACGGGCGAAAATGGTACATCTCCGGTGCGTGCGATCCTCGCTGCAAGATCATGATTGTGATGGGTAAATCCGACCCGGATAACGAGAATAGGCACCTGCAGCAGTCGCAGATTCTTGTTCCGATGGATACCCCAGGGGTGACGATTGTCAGGCCGATGAAAGTATTCGGCAACGATGATGCGCCAGAAGGTCACGCGGAAGTTACGTTTGAAAATGTCCGTGTTCCAGCCAGCAATATGATTTTAGGCGAAGGGCGTGGTTTTGAAATTGCCCAAGGCCGACTTGGCCCTGGCCGCATTCACCATTGTATGCGTTTGATTGGCGCGGCTCAGAGAGCTCTGGAAATGATGTGCGTGCGTGCTGAATCACGTGTTGTTTTCGGCAAGAAAATGAGTCGTCAGGGTTCCGTCCGCGAGGCCATCGCAAAGTCCTACTGCGAGATCGAGCAGGCTCGATTACTTACTCTCAAAGCAGCCGATCAAATGGATCGTCTTGGCAACAAGGGGGCAAAAGCCCTGATTTCAATGATCAAAATTGTAGCGCCACAAATGGCGTGTGACGTGATTGATCGTTCAATGCAGATCCACGGTGCGATGGGTTTGAGTCAGGACACCTTCTTGCCGCAAGCCTATCAAATGGCGCGCGTGATTCGTCTAGCCGATGGGCCGGATGAAGTACACATGATGCAGTTGGGGCGCGGGTTAGCTGCCGGTTATGCGGCAAGTGTGTTAGGGAGCATGCGATGACAGAACAGGTAGATACCTTAGACGTTCCGATGCTTGGGGAATATCTTTCCAAGCATATAGAAGGTTTCGGGACTCTGCAGACTGCTGAGAAGTTCTCGGGAGGCCAGTCGAATCCTACGTTCAAATTGACCACTGATACCGGGCAATATGTTTTGCGTCGTCAGCCGCCGGGTAAGTTGTTGAAATCTGCCCACGCGGTTGACCGTGAATACCGGGTTTATAAAGCGCTCGAGAATACCGATGTGCCAACGCCCAGGGTCTATCACCTGTGCGAAGACCGTGAGGTCATTGGCTCTATGTTCTACGTCATGGAGTTTTGTGAAGGGCGCATTTTCTGGGATGCAGCATTGCCGGAACTGGCATCGAATGAAGAACGTACGCAAGCCTATGCTGAAATGGGTAAGGTTCTCGCTGCTATCCACTCAGTTGATGTTGATGCGGTCGGCCTTACTGATTATGGCAAACCGGGAAATTACTTTGAGCGACAGCTCTCCCGTTGGACCAAGCAATATCGCGATTCGGAAATTCAGAAGATTCCGGCGATGGATCAGTTGATTGAATGGCTGGAGCAGAACATTCCTGATGATGACGGACGCGTGTCTTTGGTTCATGGTGACTATCGCCTCGATAACATGATGTTTGCAGCAGATGAGGTGCGGGTCATTGCGGTGCTCGATTGGGAATTATCGACGCTTGGACATCCTTTTGCAGATCTGGCGTACCAGTGTATGCAACTGCGTATGCCTGCCAATGCCGGCGATATGAGCGGTTTGGCAGGAGCAGATAGAGCAGCCCTGGGAATTCCCTCAGAGCAAGAGTACATCGCCACGTATTGCAAGGCGATGGGCATCGAAAGGATTGATCACTGGGCGTTCTACCTCGCCTTTAGTTACTTTCGACTGGCCGCAATTGCGCAAGGGGTAGCCAAGCGAGCGTTGGATGGCAACGCATCCAGTAAGAAAGCGAGCAAGGTTGGGGCGTATGTGGCGCCACTTGCTATGGGGGCTCTTCACGTTATCAAAACAGAGGGCTAAGAGGAGCTACTGCGATTGCTTAGGCGTTGTTGAAAGCGTGTTCGAAATGCTCACTTATATGCATATAAGCTCCGCGTTCTCACAAGCTTTCGCCTTGCCTAAGCGGCTCTCGTAACGCTCTGATAATAGTTTTGTGTTTCGTCCAACGTCTAACTATTCGACGTCCGACTTAAAAAAGAGAACAAAAAATGAAAGCAATTGTATGTAATGACTTTGGGCCGATCTCCGATCTTAAATATGAGGATATCGAAGACCCAACGCCTGGTAAGGGCGAGGTATTGATTAAGGTACTCGCAACCGGAGTCAATTTTCCCGATGGCCTGCTGGTGCAGGGTTTGTATCAGGCGCGGCCAGAGCGTCCCTTTGTGCCTGGCATGGAGTTTTGTGGCGAAGTTGAGGCTTTGGGGGAGGGCGTTAAACACCTGAAAGTAGGGCAGCGCTTGATTGGCTCCAGCAAAAATTATGGTGGCTTCGCCGAGAAAATTGTCGCGAACGCGATGATGGTGTTGCCGATTACAGATGATATTCCCAATACCGATGCGGCGAATCTGATGTGTGCACACGGCACTGCGCATCATGCGCTCAAGCAGCGTGCGCGCTTGAAGCAAGGCGAGACCTTGGTTGTGTTGGGAGCTGCGGGCGGTACAGGTATCGCCGCAGTGCAAATCGGCAAGGCCTTGGGCGCACGAGTAATCGCTGCGTGTTCTTCCCAGGAAAAGCTCGATATTGCAAAAGCCAATGGTGCTGACGAGCTGATCAATTACAGCAGTGAAGATTTAAAAGAGCGCATTAAGGAACTTACCAAGGGCAAAGGCGCTGATGTGGTGTATGACCCGGTCGGTGGAGAGGCGTTTGCAGCCTGCTCGCGTTCAATGGCCCGCAATGGACGTTTGCTCGTAGTTGGTTTTGCATCAGGTTCCATTCCGGAGTTGCCAGTGAATTTAACGCTTGTAAAAGAGTACTCGGTAGTTGGTGTGTTCTGGGGGCAGTTCGTCATGCGCGAGCCCATGGTGTTTATGCAAAACATGCAGGAGCTGTTTGCCTGGTATCGCGAGGGTGTTGTTGCCTTGCATACCGATGAGGTGTTCCCGCTGTCGCGCACTGCGGATGCTCTTCAAAAAGTGATGAATCGAGATGTTAAAGGTAAGGTCGTTGTCGTTCCTGACGAATTGATCGGCTAGATAACTCTTTAATAGTAAATACAGGCAAGCTAAGGATGAAACATGGCTACGAATTTATTTAACCTGGATGGAAAGATCGCACTGGTAACCGGTGCGAGTCGCGGAATCGGTGAGGCGATTGCAAAGTTATTGGCTGAGCAGGGTGCGCATGTCATCGTATCAAGCCGAAAGATTGATGATTGTCAGGCAGTAGCAGATGCAATTATCGAAGCTGGTGGCAAGGCCGAAGCATGGGCGTGCCATGTGGGTGATATGGGGCAGATCAAAGAGACCTTCGAGTATATTTCCAACAAGCATGGCAAACTCGATATTCTGGTCAATAATGCGGCGACCAATCCATACTTTGGCCATATCCTCGACACCGATCTGGAGGCGTACAACAAAACGGTCGATGTAAATATTCGCGGTTACTTCTTTATGTCTGCAGAGGCTGGCAAATTAATGCGTAAAAATGGTGGCGGGTCGATCGTCAACACTGCATCCATTAACGCAATTCAGCCGGGCATGATGCAGGGTATTTATTCAATTACCAAGGCGGCTGTCGTTAATATGACGAAAGCTTTCGCCAAAGAGTGTGCGCCGTTCCATATTCGCGTGAATGCGCTCTTACCCGGGCTGACTAAAACCAAGTTTGCAGGCGCCCTGTTCACTAACGAAAGCATGTACAAAATGGCAATGCAGAACATTCCGATGCATCGTCATGCAGAGCCTGAGGAAATGGCGGGCGCTGTGTTGTATCTGGCAAGTGACGCCTCAAGCTATACCACTGGTGAATGTATTGTTGTCGACGGTGGCTTCACGATTTAAGGCGAGGATGGCTTGATGGATAAACTTCTGGATTTTAGTGGTAAGGTTGCGTTGATTACGGGCGCGGCAAGCGGTTTTGGTGCTGCACTCTCGCTTGAATTGTCTGCTCGCGGCGCAAAGCTGGTGATCGCAGATTTCAATGCAGATGGCCTAGCCGAAACGGTTGCAAAAGTAAAAGAGCTGGGCGCCGAGGTTGTCAGCGCAGTTGGTGACGTTTCCAAAGAAGCGCATGCCGAAGAGCTGGTGGCTTTGGCGAAATCACACTTCGGGCGACTTGATATCGCTGTGAATAACGCAGGTATCGCGCCAAAACTAATGCCTTTTACGCAAATAGACGAGAAAACATTGCAGCATCAACTGGATGTGAACCTGAAAGGCGTTGCTTTCGGTATGAAACACCAGATGCGTATGATGGCTGGCCAAAAAGATGGCAGTATTCTGAATGTTGCGTCGATGGCAGGTTTGGGCGCAACACCGATGGGTGGATCCTATGGCGCGGCGAAACATGCGGTGGTCGGTATGACGAAGACCGCCGCTGTTGAGATGGGTTCAATGAATGTGCGTGTAAATGCCATTTGCCCATTCTTTACGGCAACACCGATGGTCGATAATCCGCACCTTAATCCGAATAATGACGAGAAAGAGCTCAACAAAACGCTAGCGCGGGGTTGTCCTCTTAAACGGATTGCCCGGGTAGAAGAGATCGTGAATGTAATGGTAATGATGCTGTCGCCAGCGAATACGTATATGAATGGGATTGCGGTGCCGGTGGATGGCGGTATGTCTGCCATGTGACTTAAAGGGTTGTGAGGGCGCTTATGCTTTGTTAAACATTCGCTCAAAATGCTCATTTATGCGTTTATAAACTGCGCGTTTTCGCGAATGTTTGCCTCGCCTAAGCATCACTCACAATACTTTAAGTGGCGATAGTTTTGTGCCTAAGCTGCGCTCGCCAGGCTAATTCATCAAAAGTCGTCATTCCCGCGAAGGCGGGAATCTACTGTTTTTTGAACATGGGTGATTAAAAAATGTTCAACCCTTATCTACGGGGAAGCGGCAAAAATTGTAGGCGGAAAACTGATAATTTAAACAATGGATTCCCAACTCGCTTCGCTTTTGGGAATGACGAGAGGGGTTTTCCTTCTCCTGAGAAGGACAAGGGCTTATTGTATCTTGGGGATTGTGAGGCTTAATGTCTCTTGGGAATGACAAAGGAATATGAATTTTCGTCGGACGCCAAACGTCCGACTTATAACAATTGGAGAGAAAATATAATGTCTGATACACGCGAGTATGACGTGATCATTTGGGGCGCAAGCAGCTTTACTGGCCGCTTGGTAGCTGAGTTTTATTTGAATACCTATGGCGTGAACGGTGAATTGAAGTGGGCAATGGGCGGTCGCAACCAGGCAAAGCTTGAAGAGGTTCGTGCCGGTCTGGATGGTGGTCAGGGTAAGGGCCGGAAAAACAAGGACATCCCGATTCTGATTGCAGATAGCCATGATCAAGCGAGCTTGAATGCGCTTGTGAGCAAGACCAAAGTTATTTGTACAACGGTCGGACCTTATGCACTGTATGGCAGTGAGCTGGTTGCGGCCTGCGTTGAGGCGGGTACGGATTACTGCGATCTTGCTGGCGAATCCCAGTGGATACGCCGCATGATTGACCAACACCATGAGCGAGCACAAGAGACTGGCGCGCGTATTGTGCATTGTTGTGGCTTCGACTCGATTCCATCTGACATGGGTACCTACTTCATTCAAAGCAAAGCGAAAGAGCTGAAAGGCGAATATGCCAAAGCAGTGAAGGTTCGGGTTAAAGCGATGAAGGGCGGCGCGAGTGGCGGAACGATAGCCAGTATCAATAACGTACTAGCAGAGGTTGCGGAAGATAAGGCGCTATTCAAACTATTGAATAACCCTTACACGCTCAACCCGCGCGATGCGATGACGGGTAAAGACAAAAAAGACCTCCGCAGCGTTAAGTTTGACGAAGATGCAGATAGCTTCATCATGCCGTTCGTGATGGCCGCGATTAATACCCGTGTTGTTCGACGCAGTCATGCCTTGGCGGGCTTTCCATACGGAAAAGACTTTACCTACGATGAGGCAATGATGACAGGGAAGGGCTTGTCCGGTCGCTTGAAGGGCTTTGGCGGTTTGCTCGGCTTGGCAGCGATGCTTGGCGGTAAACCTGGCGGGCTCTATAAGAAGCTTACGAGCAAGTTTTTGCCTGCACCCGGTGAGGGCCCATCCAAAGAAGAGCGCGAGGCTGGTTTCTGGAAGTATTTGGTGATCGCCAAGATGCGTGACGGTTCAACGATCAAGGGTTTTGTAAGTGGTGATCGTGATCCAGGCTATGGCTCTACTTCGAAAATGTTGGGTGAAGCGGCGGCATGCTTGGCTCTCGATAAAGATAAAACACCGAAAGTCGCTGGTATGCAGACGCCTGCAACAGCAATGGGTGATGCTTTGATAGAGAGACTAGTCTCGAAAGCGGGTCTGAAGTTCGAAATCCGTTCCTAACTACTACGCTAGGAACTTTTTTGTGTTGGCAAGAAATTCAGCCTGGCGTTTTACCATGCATCCCGGACTTGATCCGGGATCTCTCAAACTTACGCCTTGTCGATTTTCTTTTTCTTTTAACTGCACGCACCCTTCACGTAAGATGCAGCGCATCGAATAAGATAGATATCTATAAAGAACATGACCTCTATGTCTGCAGATCCCTTACAAACACTTTCCGATATGGCGAGTGACGCTCACGCCCGAATTCAGGGTAGCCACGAACATATAAACCCGATCATAGAGGTGCGTCGAAGCATGCGTGATCAGGGTATTCCTGCTGACGTCATGACCATTGACTGTCTTCGTACGCGTCGCCGTATTACCTTGATTCTGCATGATCAGCAGCCAGGCGTTTTGCTGTACCAGTTTATTACCATCGAAGAAGAAGTCGGTAGTGACTTTCAGAGCATAGACTTTTCAGACATGGATACCCAGAAACTCTTTCAGTGGATAGAAGAGTATTTTGGTTGATCTACACGAAATGGTTTTTGATGATTAGGCTTGCGAGCATGTTCAGGGAACGTTTTCCGGTATGAGCACCGGCAGATAAAAGAAAACCCCGACAAGATGTCGGGGTTTTTTGGAAACTAGGCACTTCAAAGGCATGTATACATTTAAAACACCAAGGGGCTTTTAACGCTATTTCTACGATCGACTGCGGCGACGTGTTAAGCCGAGACCCGCCAAGCCAAGTCCGAGTAACACAAGTGTGCCCGGTTCCGGAACTTCTGTCGTGTCACAATCGCGACCCTCAATCTCAATACAGCCATCAAGTTTGATGGAGTTGCCGTTTCTATCGTATGCGTTGATGTGAATTTTAGCGAGGCTCCAGTCAGTCGGCGTTGTCGGCTCCTCAAGAGCCCCCGTAATCGACCAAAGCGCATGCTCACCAATGGTTAATCGGTCTGGATTATTGGCATTATGGAATTGGATTTCCCAATCATAAATATTGCCAGCACCACCGCCACCATTGTAGCCATTCAGCGAATAGGTTCCGGTGGCTGTCGTGTCGGTACTGTTATCAGTAAATGTACCGTTTGGTCCATCCAGC
>DAITOW010000010.1:0-22740 GCA_036833965.1 Oleiphilaceae bacterium | reverse complement strand
CATCACATTGATAGCGATAGGAGCCGGAGTCGTTTTTCTGGAATGGCACTATTCCGCCCTGAAAGCCACTAAAAACATATTCGCCACCGGCATCACGAGCGTTAAGCAAGCCAGCCAACTGATCAAGCCGCTGCTCAATCTCGGAGGCAATGGATCCCAGGTCGTCTTTAGTAAGAGCTCCGTTACCAGACGCAATGGCCAGAGTCCGGATTCTTTCAATCACATCACTAACGCCTCCAAGACGGTCATCCTGAATGGCAAGACGTCCTTCCGCGAGTTCTACGTTACGCTGAAACTGCGTGTTGATTGCAATTTCCTGATTCAGCTCGAGAATGCGAGTAGATGCGACAGGGTCATCAGCAGGAGTAAGTACACGCTTACCAGTAGCCAGTTGTTCCTGAGTTTTCTGCTGCTGCGCCGTGACATCCTGAATTGAGGAAATACCACGTTGAAAAATTTGTATGGTAGAGATTCTCATAACTTACTCCATCCAGCCCTTACCGGAACGCACCCAAAAGCGTATCAAACAGATCTCGCGCAACCGAAACGACCTGCGCAGAGGCGTTATAAGCCGCCTGAAACTGAACCAGCTTGCCGGCCTCTTCATCCAGATTCACCGCCGAGATTGAATCCCTTAGATTGGTTGTTTGAATCAGGAGCGCCTGCGCGGACTCACTCTCGAGTCTCGCTTTGTTGGTCACAGTACCTATCTTTTCGACGATCTGCGCATAGGACTCACCATAGGCGACCGAGCCCTCGACAAGCTTTTCAAACTCCAAACCAGACATAGCGAGTGCGTTTCTGTTATCCGATACACCATCGGTGTTGTAGACAATATTAAATTCATCCCCTTTACGGGCCTCACCCTGAATATCGAAGGTAAAGCCGCGATAGGCAGACTGCGCAGCAGGGGCCAGATCAAAAATCGTCGACACATTACTTGTAAACGAAATACCTTCAGCCATCCGCACATCAATCGCGCCACCAACAGCCACTCCCTGCCCCGAGTTAACCGTTTGCGTAGCAACAACAGGAGCACCAGCGCTATATGGATCAACCCTGCTTACATCAACGCTATCGCCCGTTCCGGTGACCTCAACGACAATGTCATCACCTTTCAGGGCGCGCAGGTCAATGGTATTTCCATCGCTCACCGCAACAATGGAAAGACCTTGCAAGGCTGCACTCTCGTTAATCGCTTTGGCGATTTCTACCGGCTCGTACAAAGCAGGTGGCGTCACGGTAATTGTCTCGCCGTTAATAACAAGTCCGAGAGGGCTCGCATCGCCGTTATCCGTAAAATTGGATAAGCGCACCATCGTGTAAGCCGTAGCTTCCACACCGTCGACACCGGTCAGGCTGGTAGCAATATCTTTCGCCGACGAATTAGCTGCGATATTAAGCGCTTGAATCGTCACAATTCCCGTTTCCGGATCACGACTTTGAATGGATAGGGTCTGCGCGCCATAACCATTGTCAAAAGGCGCAACGCCTGGCGCAGGCACCGTACTCATATTCGGCCCTGCAGCGCTGACTAGCGTGGCTCCCGGATCCGAAGTGAACAGGGTGTTATTCAGCCCCTGGTAGTAAAAGATGTTATTAATAGGCGGAGACAGAGGTTGCGGATTGGCAGGATCACTGTTATCCAGCACCTCGTAATAATCATCCGCAATAAAACGCACAAGCAAAGGTGGCGTTAATTCGCCTTCGACCGCAAAGGCTGGCAGTGGCTGATTGGTAATCGGACTGTTCACATCCAGCATTTCACCCAGACTGATCTGGGCAGAGCCGATATTCCCCAAGCTGCTGATTGCTCGAATCGGTGACGCCAGCGCTATCTCTTCAACACGGTCAATGACCTGCTTCATATCGGTCGCGCCAGACTGGGTCGGATAGATCGTGAACCTGTCTCCAACCTTAAAGGTTCCACCGTTAAACGATAATTGAAAGCCGTCTATCTCAACCCGGCTCGGAAAGAAATTAGAGAGCGTGGATTTGTATACCGTCTCATCCGTCGTTTTGTTGACGATGATGTAGTCAGAATTCTGAGGCCCTTCGAAACGCAACTCGTAGTTGTCAGTCGTCAACTGGGACACATCAGAAATGTTCACCGAGAGGGCCTGATCGTAAGGCGGTTGATTCATCGAGTTTGAAATAACCCGCGACCTCGCAACAGCTGGGTCATTCACATCGGAGAAGAACAGACCACCAAGGTTATTCTCCAGATCCATACCAATGGCATGTTGCTCGTTCATCGTATCCGCTATGGTGATTGCAATGCGACCTATTGCATTGATGGCCGAGGAAAGTTCCCCATCCCTGAATGCCAGGGCACCGCCGATAGAGCCGCCTGTGATACTGTCTGTTACGTCTTGCACGATGTTTCTGTTCACCAGAGCCAAATCAAGCAAACGGCC
The DNA here is from genome assembly GCA_036833965.1 of Oleiphilaceae bacterium. Taxonomy (GTDB): domain Bacteria; phylum Pseudomonadota; class Gammaproteobacteria; order Pseudomonadales; family Oleiphilaceae; genus PZPK01. The sequence goes on along the minus strand of DAITOW010000010.1, from coordinate 20,323 downwards.
GTCTTCCGGATTGCGAATCGTGCGCAACTCAGCCGCATCATTGCCTAACACCAAAGGCTGGCCCTTACCGAGATAGACGTTAACAGTGCCATTTGCCGGGTTTTCCACCACCTGTAATTGCACAAATTCAGAAAGCTTGCGTAGCAACTCGTCGCGCTCATCAAGCAGTTGATTCGGTTGCTGGCCTTCGCCACCGGCGCTGCTGGCAAGCGCAAGCGCTGCATTAGTGTCAGCCAGACCTGCCGCAATTGCATTGACCGATGAAGCATCTGCCTCGAGCTGCTGGTTAATGTTCGCCACCACATTTTCCAAACGCTCTGCCAATGTTTGGAAACGTGTTACCAGCCCTTCCGTTTGAGTCAGCAATAACTGTCTTTGCGGAACGGAGGTTGGATCTTCCGCAGCACCCGATAGCGCTTCGAAAAAGCGGCTGAGAGACGGCGTCAAACCCGTTGCCGTGCTCGCAAGCAAGTTGTCAACAACCGAAGCTTGCTCCAATACGGCCTCGCGCTCTGCGTAAATTGAAGTGTCGAGTCGGAGTTGCTCACTCACGTAAGAGGATGTAATTCTGCGAATCCCTTCTACAGAGGAACCCTGCCCGATATAACCAGAGCCGGTGCTTTGCCCGGGCCTATCAACAATAAGTGCTTCCTGGCGGCTATAACCAGGAGTATTGATGTTGGCGACGTTATTACCGGTGACCGAGAGCGCTACCTGGTGCGTCTTCAGACCACTCACACCAATATTGATTAACTCAGCCATGACTACTGCTCCTCACTCATTGAGGTCTTTGGCAAGCCAATATCAGATAAACGGCTATGCATAATTTGACCAAGCTTGTCTGCGTAACGAGGATCCGTTGCATATCCCGAATCCTGAAGTGCCTGCGCAAACTCAAGAGGCCTGGATCGCACTGCGAGCGCTTGCTCGTAGCGTGGGTTACTTTGCAGAAATTGAGCGTAGTCCCTGAAGCTCTCCTCAAACGAGCCATAAGCCCGAAAGGCATCCCGCTGCTTAACGGGAGAGCCCTGATAAAATTCTGTGGTGACGATATCTGTCTGCTCACCATGCCAGCTAGCGCCAGCTTTAATTCCAAAAAGATTAAAGCTTTGCGAACCATCGTTTTTCAGGATGGGCTTTTGCCCCCAACCTGTTTCCAAAGCCGACTGTGCCAGCATCAAACGCGCTGATATTCCCGTTTGCGCCTCAATCTTAGAAGCGATTGGAGCCAGTGCTTCTACAAAATGCTCAGGAGATGAAAATGCGGTAACCGGTGTTTCGGATGACCGCATCTCCTCCGACACAGGATTGCCTTTAACTATCTCTGCAGTGTCATCAACAGGCCCCATGACCTGCTCTACCTTTCCCATCACCTCGGAAAGCCTTGCGACATTAAGATGCGGAAAGTCCTTTCTCTGATAGGACGACAAGTCACCAATATTCATTGCTTCAGGCGATCCCGGCTCTACCTCCAAACCCTTGCTGGCAAGTAGTTGTCGTTCAATAACTTTGGCAAGCCCGATACCACCGCCTCCAGCGCCCGCCAGTGAAACCGAAATCTGTGAATCGAACATTTCCTGATAAAACTCGGTTTCATTACTCGAGAGAATATTCCCTTCTGAAAAGGTCTTATTGGCATCCCGCATCGACTTCAGCATCATGGAGATAAACATGGACTCAAACTGCTCGGCGACCGCTTTAATACCTTCACGACTATCTTTATGTGAGGCGGACTTAAGCTTCTGAAGCGCGTTCAGATCGTTATAGTTTGAGACGTCCGGAGCCTGAATCATTTAGATCACCACTAGCTCTGCTTTCAGAGCACCAGCCTGTTTCAACGCTTCAAGAACCGCCATGATGTCACCAGGCGCGGCACCAACACGATTCACCGCCTTAACGATGTCACTAAGTGTCGTGGCAGGACCAAACTCAAACATGCGACCCTGCTCCTGCTCGATACTGACCTCTGAACGGGGCACAACCACGGTCTCGCCATCTGCGAATGCATTAGGCTGACTTACTTCCGGTTCTTCATTAATGGTGACGGTGAGGTTGCCATGCGTTACGGCAGCCGGAAGCACTCGCACATTTTGACCGACGACGATCGTTCCGGTGCGGGAGTTGATAATGACTTTCGCCGGAGCTTCTCCCGGTTCGACATTGAGATTCTCCAGCATTGAAAGGTAGGAAACGCGCTGTGCAGAATCTCGCGGCGCGCGCACGGTAATGGATGCGCCATCTTCAGCAAAGGCTGTACCGGGGCCCAGCATGTCATTAATCTGCTGGGAGACATTCATCGCCGTTGTAAAATCAGGATGATTGAGATTAAACGTGATCGTATCGCCCTGACTAAACGGACTCGGAATAGAACGTTCAACCGTTGCACCATTAGGGATACGTCCCACGCTTGGTACATTGACGGTAATCGAGGAACCATCAGACCCGTTCGCACCAAAACCGCCAACGACCAGGCTACCCTGTGAGATTGCATAGATCCGGCCATCCGCACCTTTTAAAGGTGTCATCAACAACGAACCGCCACGCAAACTTTTTGAGTCACCCAGACTGGAAACAGTAATATCAATCTTCTGCCCCGGCTTGGCAAAGGCAGGCAAATCCGCATGCACTGCAACAGCCGCGATATTTTTTGCTTTGGGATCAACTCCAGGCGGAATGGTAATACCGAACTGGTTCATCAAATTACGAAAAGTCTGACTGGTAAAAGGCGTTTTATCACCGGTACCATCCAGACCAACCACCAGACCATAACCTATCAACTGGTTGCTTCTTACACCTTCGATGCTCGCGAGGTCTTTCAGGCGATCAGCATGCGCAGGCGAGATGAGCCAAACACTCAGTGCCACCAGTAAAAATGCTGTCAGAAAAAAAGATAATCTTTTCAACATGAACGTACTCCCGGCTACAGTGGCCACCACTCGCTGTTGAAGAAACGTGTCAACCAGCCTTGTCGATTCACCTGATCGAACTCGCCGGTGCCACCATAGGCAATGCGTGCATTAGCAATCTTGGACGATGAAATTGTATTATCGATACCGATGTCGTCAGGGCGAATAAGCCCCGTCAAACGGATAAATTCGTCACCCTGATTCAAGCTCAACCACTTTTCACCCTGAACACGCAGCAGGCCATTAGGATAAACCTCGGCGACGGTAACCGAGATACTTCCCGCAAGGCTATTGCTCTGGCCTGATTCTGCAGAGCCCTCGAACGCCCGCTCAAAGGATGGATCCGTCAACAAGCTCATACCCTTGTAACTGATGGTATTGCCGAGGATATTGGCTTCGTTAAAATCCACCTCATCGTCTTTGTCGTAAGAGGTTTCGGCACTTTTACTCGCGCGAGTGGACTCCTGAAGCAGCACTGTCAGAATATCACCAACGTTAATCGCAACCTGATCACCATAAACGCTGAACTGCCGGTTTGCCTGATAAATACTACCCGTCACATACTCACCCATTTGCAGGCTCTGCGGAGGAATCGGGGCATAACGCGGATCATCCGGTACTGGATGCTCCCGACTGATCGCCGCGCAACCACTCATCAAGACAAGCAACAACACGGCAGCAATACCAAACATTGCCTTAATGGCTGTCATCAATGCTTCGAGACTTGTACTACGCATCGCTCTATCCCCACCTAAACCTGTTAAACGTTTTGGGAAATAAATTGCAGCATCTGGTCTGCTGTTGACACGACCTTTGAGTTCATCTCATAGGCGCGCTGCGTGGTGATCATATTGACCAATTCGGTCACCACATCAACGTTGGAAGTTTCAAGCATACCCTGGCTGATTGAGCCGATACCGTCCAAACCGGGCGTACCGAGAATGGGGTTACCACTGGCCTCGGTTTCACGGAACAGGTTATTACCGATCGCTTTCAAGCCTTGCGGATTAATAAAATCGACCAGATCAATCTGCCCGATATTGATGAGCGAGGGATCACCGGCAATCGTTCCGGTCACCACGCCATCTTCACCGATAGTCAGCTCATTCATACCTTCCGGAATCGTGATAGCGGGCTCAAGCGCGTGACCATTGGCGGTAACAATTTGCCCATCAGAATTCACCTGAAAACTTCCGTCACGTGTATAAGCGGTCGTTCCATCCGGCAATGAGATTTGAAACATACCTCGCCCTGAAACAGCCATATCCAAAGGACGCTCCGTCACCTGCATCGAGCCCTGACTAAACTCTTTTACGGTGCCGACAACGCGCACGCCCGTACCGAGCTGGAGACCTGAAGGAAGTTGAGAGTCCTGGGAGCTAAGCGCACCCGGATCGCGTTTGATTTGATAGAGAAGATCCTGGAACACCGCATCGTCGCGCTTAAAGCCAACGGTAGCAACGTTTGCCAGGTTATTGGATATCGTTGATAACTTGGTGTCTTGTGCACTCAAGCCTGTCTGACTGACATAAAGAGCTGGATGCATACTTCTCTCCTGTAAAGTTCAAGTTGAAAGCCGATAATCGGTTCAACTTGATGCGTCTTGAGCAGCAACTTTATGCCGCTCGATGACGCTTAATTGACCTTACGAGGAGAATTGCAACAAGCGTGCCGAGGCTTCACTATTTTGATCAGCCTGACCCATTAATTTCACTTGAAGCTCATATTGACGGGAAAGAGAGAGGATTTCAGTAAGCGCGGCAACTGCATTTACATTAGAACCTTCCAGAAAACCGGATTCAACACGCACGGCGTCATCCAACTCTGGCAAGGGATTGCCTTCCTTAACGTACAACAAACCATCGCCGCGCTTCTCCAGAGTAGCCGGATCCGGATTTACCAAGCGTACCCGGTCAATCTGAGCAATGGCCGCATCGCCTCCCAAAGGCAGTATTGAGATGGCGCCATCAGCTCCCACCTCAACACTCGCTGAAGGAGGAATCGCAATCGGCCCACCTTCACCAAGCACCTGCAAACCGGTGCCAGTCCTTAAAAGGCCGTTAACATCAATCTGCAGATCACCTGCCCGCGTGTAGGCTTCCTGCCCATCCGGAGACTCAACGGCAATCCAGCCTTCCCCCTTGATCGCAATATCCAAAGAATTGCCTGTTTCCTGCAGGGGGCCTTGCTCAAAACGCGTTGCAGGACGTTCGGTAAGTGCATAAGCACGCGTAGGATGATGCTCGCCGTAAACCGGCATTGCTCTCGCTTGCGCAAAGTCCTCCTTAAACCCGGTCGTATTCACGTTGGCCAGATTATTGGAGTGCGCGCGCTGGGCGAACATGTTCTGCTTCGCACCACTCATTGCAATATAAAGCGCTTTATCCACTTACCTTCTCCTAATTTAACCGCAATTAGATATTCAGGATGGTCTGCTGAATCGTATCCGAGGTTTCGATCGTCTTTGAGTTCGCCTGATAGTTACGCTGCGCAACAATCAGAGCCACCAATTCCTGAGACAAATCAACGTTTGACGCCTCGGTTGCAGAAGCCGTCAAAACACCGAGCGACGCAGTACCTGGCGCACCTACAACAGCATCACCCGAGGCAAAGGTTTCAACCCAAACACTGTCACCAACCGGAGCAAGACCTTCCTTGTCACGGAAGTTTGCCAAAGCCACCTGACCCAGAACCTGGGTTTCCCCGTTTGAGAAACGGGAAAGAATAACCCCTGAACCCTCAACATCCAGACCAACAAGTCGCCCTGTGGTATAGCCGTTTTGAGACAAATCGTTGACCGCGAATGGACTACCAAATTGCGTCAAAGTCGCGATATCGATCTCGAAGTTTGAACTTGTCGGGGGAAAATCAACCGGCAGGGCACCACCATCCACAACATTCTGCGGCAGGGTCGCGCCATTCGGATTACCCTCGGCATCGAGAGGAATCCAGTTTGAAATCAGGACCTCATCCGTTAATGCTTCATTCAGAGTGCCATCTCCGTTAAAGACAACGTTAAAGGTGGCCCGCGACGGATCAGTACCAATGAGAGGGTCACCCACATCGGTATCATCAATTAGCACATGCATTTGCCAGGTACTCTGCTCCTGAGCCACATTGGAAGGCTGCGGCTGCTTCACAAAGTAAAGCTCCAAAACATGCGAGTTACCCAAGCTGTCATAAATCTTGGTTGAAGTCGCATGGTTATATGTTCCTGCATCATTAGGATCAAAGGCATTATTTACAAATGGCTGACCAACTGTCGAACCCACGATCTCTGTCGTCGCGGAACTGAACGCATAATTATCATCCAGAATAAATTCGACAACACCACCAACCGTTGACGTTGTATTACCACCAACACTAAGTACCTGCGCAGCACCAGCACTACCCTGAATACTGAACGAGTCACCAGCCGTCCCCGCGACAGCAAAGCGAAGATCCTCACCGGTACTCTGAATAATTTCCAGATCCGTACCGTTTAACACGGCCGTTGTGCCCACCAATGCAGAAGAGTTAATTTGCTGACCTATATCTGCTAACTGCTCTGTTGCCGTAAGCGTTGGATCGCTCGGCTGGAATGCAACACCATTGACGGAAATCGTCATATCCTGGTTGGCGTTGGTCCAGCTTGCCGCAGTAATCGTTGCGGTTGTGCGCGCAGAAGCATTGACTCCATCAAGCGCGCTAAAGCGGTCAGCAATCGCTCGTGCACTTTCATCAGCCTGCGTGGTCACATCTTGCGTGGTCGTCGGTGTCGCCGGATTACCGTCATCATAGGTAACCGTCACTGTTTGCGCTGCGTAACCGTTGGTTGCACCAACCTGCGCAACACCCACATCCGTGCCATCAGACAACAACGTTGTGCCGGATACCGCCAGAATACTCTCGGATGAATCGAGGTTCAGCAAAGTTTCAACTTCGGTCGTCTGTCGTGGCGCCAGGTCGTTTATTTCCACAGAAAGATCCGCAAGCACACCAGAGACATTGCCTTCATCGTCAGCCTCAAAACCCTGCACCCGCATACCATTATTGTTCACCAGAAAGCCATCCCGGTTCACACCAAACTGGCCTGCTCGCGAGTACTTCGTTTCGCCATTATCGCTGAGGATAAAATAGCCGTTACCGGTGATTGCCATATCAAGCCCGTTGTCAGTGAACTCGACGTTTCCCTGACTGTGAATCTGACGAATAGCCTGCACCTGGACACCATCACCTACATCAGCGACGCCACCACCAAAAAAGCTATTGGAATAAGCATCACCAAACTCAGCCCGAGATCGCTTGAAGCCGACCGTGCTCGCATTGGCGATATTGTTACCGGTGACCTCGAGATCTGTCGCGGATACTTTCAATCCGCTCAACGCTACGTTAAATGCCATGATAAACCTCTACTGATTAACTAATTTATTTCTCGAACGCTCTCAATCGGAACGCGCCCCAGGCCAGCCAGATTCAGCGTTACAGCCCCACTCTGCGCGATCGACACACTGTTCACCTGCGAGGCGAAAAGCGTATCAAGTTGCTCAGAGCCGGTACTGGTCTTGCTTTCGGCTTTTATTGTGTACACATCTGCAGGCATCACATCACCCTGCTCATTCATGCCATCCCATTTAAACGGCACCGAACCGGCAAATTGCTGCCCCATATCGATCCGACGCACCAACTCACCGGACCCATTTAAAATTGAAACACTCAAGTTGCTCGTTCCGGAGGGTAAATCAACCATCCCAGAGATCGTGCCATCCACTGCCATTGGCGACTCAGCGCCTGGAACCAGAACATTCCTGCCAACCATTGCTGATGCCTGCAAGGCTTGAGAAGACTGAAACTTGTCACTGAAACTATCCACTGTGCTGCTGATTTGCTGCATCTCCTCCAGCGCACTGAATTCTGCCAACTGGGAGATAAAGGCGCCGTTATCCTGGGGTTCAAGCGGATTCTGGTTCTCCAGCTGCGCTATCATCAGCTCAAGAAACTCATTCTTGCCAAGATCGCCCTTTTTGGCCGCTTCCTTGCCGCCCTCAAGACGATATCCAGCTAAGGGATCAACCGTATTGGTGGTATTGATATTTGTCATAACCCGGCCCTACCTACTGACCCAGAGTGAGAATTCGTTGCATCATGGTTTTTGCTGCTTCCATGACATCGACATTGGTTTGGAAGCTGCGCGATGCAGAAAGCATGTCTGCCATCTCTTCCACAACATTGACATTCGGGTACATCACATAGCCATCGTCATCCGCCAGAGGATGATCGGGCTGATAACGCATATCCAAAGCCGCATCACTTTCTACAATGCCCTGTATCTGAACGCCGCGGCTCGCCTGATCCTGCATTGAAGGCATAAAGCCATCCATCGCATTTTGCTGAATGGCCGAGAACACAGGCTTTCTCGCACGATAGACTTCACCTGTGCTGCTCGCTGCACTGTCTGCGTTAGCGATATTACTCGCCGTAGTATTTAGCCTGACGGACTGCGCCGACATGCCCGATCCGGCAATATCAAAGATGGAATTCAACGACATGCTTACTCACCCTTTATCGCTTTGCTAAGTGATTTGAACTTTCCGTTCAGGAACTGGAAACTGGTCTGGTAATCAAGGACATTCTTGGTGAACTCAGCAAGCTCTTGCTGGGTATCGACCGTATTGCCGTCCAAAGATGGCTGCAGGGGATTGCGGTAAAGGACTTCCGCTTTTCCTATTTCAGACTGGTTCGATATGTGTCCGGCACGTGTCGCGCTCATCCCGAGCTGGCCGTCCATTCGCGAACTTTGTTCTGCCAATGCAGCCTTGAAATCGATATCACGCGCCTTGAACCCCGGCGTATCAGCATTTGCAAGGTTGTTTGCCATCAACTCAGCACGCTGAACCCTTAGCTCAAGAGCTTGCGGGTGAATACCTAATGCCTTATCGAATGAAATTGCCATTGAACCCTTCCTATTCCGTATGAAGAGTTAAAAGCAAGAGCAATGCCAACTATTTTTTACAATAAATTCAATTAGTTATGATTTTTGTAGCAAAACAGGAACGGCAAAGAATCACCCATGGAAAAAGCCCCTGTGCGAAGGGCTACCAGGAATGGAAAAAGTCGGAAAATTGAAGCTGTGGAATACGCTTCGCTTCGCCAGCCGGAGTACCAATATAAAGAAAGCCCACCAGACTCTCATGAGCCTGAATGCCAAGCGCCAGTTTCACATGGGCGTCTACAGCCATTTCTCCGGTTCGCCAGATTCCGCCAAAACCGTGCGCCTGAAGCGCGATTAAAATGTGGGTCAGACCGGAAGCAACGGATTGCTCCTGCTCAAAGACAGGTACCTTGGGGTGTTCGAGATTTTTTGAGATTGCCACCAGAACCAGTGGAGCGCGCAAGGGCATGGCCCGGCATTTCGCCAATTTGGCTTCTGCAACTTCCTGGTCGTTGATACGTGCCGCTTCGGCAAACACCTCGCCCAGGGCCTGTCGGCGCTCTCCGCTAATCAGAAGATAACGGGCAGGACGAAGAACCTTATGATCGGGAGCACGCATCGCCGTCATTAAGATACTCTCCAACACCTCTCCTTCGGGCGCTGGCTCCTCCAAACGTGGGCTGGAAACCCGCGTATGCAAAAGTTCAAGAACATCTTTCGATAATGGCCTGTCGTTCATGAGGAACCGCTTCCCAGAAAAATTGTGTATAAAAAATGGAGGTGCTAATCTACCTCCTTAATCTTCAGACGTACTTTAACGTGATTCTTAAAGTGCAGCTATGCGAGATAATACAAAATAAGCGACGCAGTCTGAACCGATAACAATACAGATGCCATAGGATGTTCAGTGCAAAGCCCTGCACTGCCGGTTAATTAAAATATGCTCAACACCCCTATCGACGCAAGAAACGATGCCCCGCCATCGGTAATGCCCGCCTATAACGGTCGCGTGCTTGCCTACCTACTGTCGACGGTGACCTTTATAACGGGGATTCTCATCGGTCATTTCGATAAAGAATTGATCTGGTTCGTCCCCTTTGCCATGCTTTGGCCTCATCTACTTTATTTTGTTATTCGACACCTCAAACTCATAGAAAGCGCCCGAGCCAGAGAAGTGACCTTACTTCTGGACGGCTTCATCATGGGTGTCACACTGGTTCTGATCAAATTCAGTCTCAGCGCCACGCTGTTTTCTATAGTGATGGTCTGCTTCAGCTTCATCGTTGTGGGCGGTATGCGCTTACTGGTATCGGGAAGCCTGGCAACGCTGCTATCCGTTATCGTGTCATCGCTGTTTTTTGGTCTGGAATACACACCCGATGAACCGGCCCTGGTGACACTGGTCGCGGGGATCGGCGCAGGTATTTATGTTGCCGTCACTGCCTACTACACGCACCATCAAGCAAAAGCATTAGTAAAGGCAAAGTCGCAAATCCAGCATCAACGCGAGCAATCAATTTCCCTGTCACACAAGCTGGCAAAATATCTGTCTCCCCAAGTGTGGCAGTCAATCTTCACGGGCGAGCGAGATGTTCGTCTCGAAACCCAGCGTAAAAAACTCACAATCTTCTTTTCCGACATAAAGGGCTTTACCGAATTATCAGAAGAGATGGAGCCTGAAAGCCTGACCGAACTGCTCAACTCCTACTTCAACGAGATGTCCCAGATCGCTCTGAAGTATGGCGGCACCATCGACAAATTTGTTGGCGATTCGATTATGATTTTCTTTGGTGACCCGACAAGCCGCGGCCCTAAGGAAGACACCCTCGCATGTGTCGCAATGGCGATAGAAATGCGCAAACACATGAAAATTCTTCGTCAAAAATGGCAAAGTCAGGGCATCAAAACCCCTCTGCAAATTCGAATAGGGATGAGCACCGGTTACAGCACCGTGGGCAACTTCGGCGCTGAAAACAGAATGGATTACACCATTATCGGTAAAGAGGTGAACCTCGCAGCGCGTCTGGAACAACTCGCTGATCCGGGCGAGATACTTATTTCCTACGAGACATTCTCTCTGGTCAAGGACAAGGTCATGTGTCGTGACAAGGGCGAGATCACCGTAAAAGGCTTTTCACGCCCGGTTCCCATTTATCAGATCGTTGACTTCAGACGCGACATCGGCGCCGGACAGAGCTTCATCGAGCATGAAACAGGCGGCTTTGCCCTTTATCTGGATACCGATAAAGTCACCGACGAGGAAAAGGATCTGGTCGTACGCGCGCTGGAACGCGCAGCAGAGAAACTCAAGGATAGAAGTTAGGAACGCTCCAAATTTATCTGACTGAAGCGCTACTGTTTATTGACGAACGAAACGGGTTTGCGGACAGTTTGCTGCATCCGTCGACAAGGCAAATCCGGAACTGACCCGATAAGGATTAATATCCAACCCACCACGGCGTGTGTAGCGCGCCATGACAGACAAATCCTCGCATTCGCAGTTCGCCATTAAATCGGTAAAGATCCGTTCGGCACAATGCTCATGGAAATCCTGGCAGGTACGAAAAGAGACGATATATCGTAACAAACTTGCATGGCTGATTTTTGGTCCGCGATAACGAATCACCACCGTTCCCCAGTCAGGCTGGCCAGTCACAGGGCAATTAGAGCGAAGTAAATCAGAGTAAAGCGTCTCCTCGACGACTTCGGATGGACCTTCAAGCTCTAGCAGAGACGCATCTGGCTCATACACAAAATGTTCTGCGGTCTCACTGTCTATGCATTGCCCGGCAGGCAATTCAATACTCTGAATCTCACCCAAAGGACGCAACTCAACAGAAACCGGCGCCCCTGCCGCTTCGCCCAAATCTTTTTGCATGACGTCGCACACTGTTTGTTTGTCCTGATATTGTTCCTGATTAAACGAATTAAGGTACAACTTAAAGGACTTTGACTCGATGATATTTGGTGAATCACACGGGATGCGAAAGATGCCCACCGCAACGCATGGCTTACCATTCGGCTGCAACCAGGAGACTTCAAAACTGGTCCAAACGTCTTCTCCTAAAAAGGGTAAGGCGTCCGCATCAATTCCGAGGCTGGATCGACTTTCACGGCGGGCAATCGGAAACAACAGACTCGGGTCATAACGATCTACATATGTCGTGTCTTTACCCAACTGACTATTTTCTACTATTGCCATTCGCGCCCACCATTAACCAAGAACATTATTCGTAAATAAAACAGCTGCACCAAGTGCAGGTCTTTCGCTTTTCCACTAGCTTCTAATACCCTTACCCTTTGACAGCAGGTAAAGACTCAGGGAAAACAAGATCACAATAAAGAACAGAACCATGGCGAACGCAAATCGAATATCAATATCACTTACGCCCAAAATACCGTAACGGAATGCATTGACCATGTACAAGATCGGATTGACCTGTGAAACACCCTGCCAAAACTCGGGCAATAAAGAGATGCTGTAAAACACGCCCCCCAGATAGGTCAGAGGCGTTAGCACGAAGGTCGGCACGATCGAAATGTCATCAAACTTGGTGGCGAACATCGCATTAATAAAGCCTCCGAGGGAAAACACGATGGCGGTTAACAGCACCATGCCGGAGGTAACCCAAAAGTTGTGCACCTCCAGATCAGTAAAAAACAGGGAGAGCAGCGTGACGATCACTCCAACACCCACACCTCGTGCGACACCGCCCGCAACATAGCCACTCAATACCACCCAATTCGGGACAGGGGACACCAGTATTTCCTCGATACTGCGCTGAAACTTCATGCTGAAAAACGAGGACACAACATTAGCGTAGGAGTTGGTGATCACCGACATCATAATCAGGCCAGGCACGATAAAACTCATATAGTCGTAGCCACCCATCTCTCCGATACGCGAACCGATCAGATTTCCGAAGATAATAAAATACAGCGCCATGGTAATAGCAGGAGGCAACAGTGTTTGCGCCCAGATTCGCGTAAAGCGACGAATTTCTTTCACAACGATAGTGACGAAAGCGATCCAGATTTGCCGGGCATCCATTAGAGTTTCTCCTGCGCATTCAGGCTTTGACCGGAACTTACCAGCGACAAAAACAATTCCTCTAACCGATTACTCTTGGGTCGCACACTCAACACTTTCCACTGCGCATCAGTAAGCGCAGAAAAGAAGCCGTTCAGGTCTTCGTTTTGATGAAGCGTCAATTCGATATTGCCATCCTTTGCCAACGCCGTTTTGTAGCCTTCAACAACAGGGGCAGCCTCCAGTTTCGGCTCGGTCTCGAGCAAGTATGTTTGGGTCGTAAGCTTGCCCAGCAGTTCACGCTTGCTGCTGTTTTCCAGAATCCGTCCTTTGTCGATAATGGCAATGTTCCGACAAAGCTCTTCAGCCTCTTCCAGATAATGCGTGGTGAGAATAATTGTGGTTCCGGCCTCATTAATCGCCCGCAAGAAGGTCCACATGGAACGTCGTAATTCGATATCGACGCCTGCAGTTGGCTCGTCAAGAATCAGCAATTTCGGTTTATGAATCAGCGCCCGCGCGATCATCACCCTGCGCTTCATCCCGCCGGAAAGCATACGGGCCGGTTGATCCCGCTTATCCCAGAGCCCGAGTTCTTTCAAATAGATTTCTGCCGTCGCTTTGGCTTCCTTCGCAGGAATACCATAATAGCCCGCCTGTGTTATCAGGATATGCTCTACTTTCTCGAACTGGTTAAAGTTTACTTCTTGCGGAACTACTCCGAGACAGGTTTTGGCTTTCTCAAGATCCTTATCCAGATCATAGCCAAAGATCTCAACCTTACCGGAAGTTTTGTTTACCAGAGAGGAAACGATACCCAGAGTCGTTGATTTACCTGCACCGTTAGGCCCAAGGAGAGCGAAGAAATCACCTTCTTCAACCCGCAGGGAAACATCTTGCAGGGCCACATGTCCATTGTCGTAGGTTTTGTTCAAACCTCGAATTTCAAGCGCGTTAGCCATAGATCAGCCAAAATTTTGGATGGGGAGTGGTGGTTATAAGGGTAAAAGCGGCGGTTTCAAGGGGCTGGAGACAATCCATTGTTTCAGTCGTCCACAAATGTTGTCCGAGTTTGAAACTGCTCTTGCCGGCGCACGAGCTCACGGAATGGTCTGAGATATCTATCCGGTTCAAAATCGTGTTCCACAAGCGACAAGACTCTGGCGACGGCCTCAATTGTACAAACGGCTGCGCCCTCTCCAGCCTGTCCGGTTTCCGAACCGGCCTTACGAATCGTATATTCACTTGCGCCCGGATTCAGTAACTCCAGGGTCTTCAGTCTTGCCAGCCACTCATTGCGCAGTATTAACTCCCGGGTATTTCTCCAGGTGCCATCCAATACTATCAGGGCACTTATCTCTTTTGTTAATGCCTCCGGCATAGGCAGCTCACAATCAACAGTGATGGTTTTATGCGGCGCGTAACGATGCCGGGTATACAGCAAGGCAAGCTGTTCTCCCGACCGAATCTTCAACAGATTCACACACTGCTGCTCGCTAATATCCTTTGAGGAGATCAACTGAACACTTGTAGCACCAAGAGCTGCAAGATAAGAAGTAGTAAAAGGATGAACCGCCTCGTCAGGGTGCTGCACAATCAAAATGGGCAGCCTTGTAGGCTGCCCATCAATACACGCACAGAAGCAATGTTTAAGCGGTCGATGACAATCGTTACACTTAGCCCTTTTCATGCCAGGAAAGCTCCCGCCTTATTACGCAGAGCCGTCCCTGAAAAACTAGGAGGAAAGACTCGACACCATATGCTTGAGGCTCCATTTTGAAGTAGCCCCGGAAAGAAGATAGCTGTTTTCATCAATACCGTACGCGCCTTTTGGCAGGCTGTCTTTGATAAAGAGACCTTGCTGACCTTTTCGGGAACTGTTGTATTCCAACAGATCTACGCGACGCCCAGACTTCAATTTCTTCCTGTCTGCATCTGTTACCACGATAATTTTTGGCAACAAACGTCGATCACTGTTATGGCCACTTACAATACCCACTTCACGAGTATTGAGTTCAACCAGTGTGCCGGTCGGAAAAACGCCAATGGCTTCAATGAATCGTTCTACCAGATCTTTCTGAAAGAGTACGTTTCTTTGCTCGTAGAGTGATGCGACTGCATCTTTAGGCGACAAGCCCTTCTCTTCACCTCTCGGCGTAATCATGTCCTGATAGCAATCAACCAGACCTGCAATCTTTGCTAGTAGCGGAATGCGTTCACCCGTTACGCCTTTAGGAAACCCTGAACCGTTGTTCCGCTCCGCATGAAACTCGACGACACTCAACACACCGTCACCAATGTCCGAAGATTTCTGCAATTCAGCGAGCCCCAACTCAACGTACTGTTGATACTGCGCCAATTGATCGCCCGACAAAGCGCCAGGATCACGCAAGGCCGGATCCAGCTTCGTTTTGCCAATATGCGAAAGCAACACACCCATTGCGAGGGTCTTCATTAAGCTCTTGCTAAGTCCCAAATGACGGGCAAAAACCAGCGCCCAGACCGAAGCTCGCACAACATGCTGATAACCGGCCTCGTCATCTTTATCCATTTTGGACAACCAAACCAATGCGTCCGGGTTGCGCACGACACTCACGACCATACTCACCGCGATACTTTGGATCTCATCAATATTTACCGGATCCCCCCGTTCAATCGATGCACAAACATCCCTTACGGAGCTGTTAATCCGATTGTAAAGCTTCTGCACCCTTGCGGCCTCTTTATGCAATGACTCAGCCTGCTCATAAACGGCGGGATCCTTAATCGACAAGGGTGGCACTTCAACGACCTTCGACACGTCTACAGGTGGACGCTTCTGACCTTTTGATGGCTGGGAGCCTGACGCAAAGCCTGCGCCTACCGCATGCACTGCAGCAGCATCTTCAGGCTCTTTAGTCGCATCGACATAAACGTAGCTGCAAAACTTCTTCAGCGATTTCAAGTCATCCTGGGACCGGACATAAAATCCCTGAATCGGAAACGGGGTTTTGTGCCACGGACAATCCAGTTCAGCGACAAACATGCCTTTCTGAAGTTCTCGAACGTTTGTTTTTATTCGCTCTAGTGCCATACGTTGCTACTCAAAAAAATTCCAATAGTTGCTCTCTATTGCTGAATTATGGCGACGTCTCAAAACAAAACCACTGCACAGTGTAACTGCCTGTTACTTCAGGTAAATTGCGCACTTTTTCGTTCAAAATTGTGTGCCAGTTTGCAATTGTTAACGCCCTTGTTCCGGATCACATACAGAAGAGTGGTTCCAAAGCTTCGGAACATGACCATCCTTGTCGCTTCCGGCGACGCTTTTCGTCGCCACAACATAAGGGATAGTCGAGGGCTTCAAATAGTCCTGATTGATCCATTTTCGGCCCTGTCGCACCTTTGTTTCCGAAGGTTGGCAACGCATCGTGATCTGTACTTCATCTCTTAGCAGAGTAATTTTACCGGCGCCCCGACTATCACTCGCGTACGCACACACTTTGCCGTCCTTAATAGCCAAAGCTCGATGGTCGATATCGTTGGCCGGATCTCCACAAAAAGCGATACCCAGCTCTTCGCTATCCATACACGCGCGTTGCGCCCGATAGTTACCGTCATAAAATCGCAATACCCGATCACTGCATTGGGTTTCGAGAATAAGTGGCGTGCTGTAAACGCGCCGCTCGTTGAAGCCTTCTACTTCTATTATTTCCCAAAAGAGCCTGAACTGACGCAACTCTCCTGCCGAATTTTCCGCTTCAAAAAAGCCATAGTGCGTTGTTGTCCTGGACGTTGCGCATGCCTGAAGCAGCAACAGGCACGTAAAAACCAGACTCGATTTTAATGCTCTAGGAGAAACCATGTTTCGAAATTTTTTCAATAATTCAATCATATAGTACGAAGTATAGGGGTAATCAGGATTTGCGCTGCCTGCTGCAAAGAAAAATTTAAGCGGACTGCTATTGATTTTTTTGAAAATGATCGTAATAATGAAAACCATTCTCATTATCATAAAGGAATTAGTTTATGCGTTCAGTGTTTAAATCCCTCCTGTCTGTTGTGATTGCATCTATCGCAATTCCCGCAGTTGCCCAGGAGGAGGTAAACGTATACTCATATCGTCAGGCATTTCTGGTTGAACCCCTGTTCCAGGGTTTTACAGAAGAGACAGGAATCAAGGTGAACGTGGTATTTGCCAAGAAAGGTTTGGCTGAGCGCTTGCAACGCGAAGGTGCGAACTCGCCTGCGGATTTGATCTTTACCGTTGATATTGGCCGACTCAACGAAGTTGTTGAAAAGGACCTTGTCCAGGCCGTCGACTCAAAAGTACTCACTGAAAATATTCCGGCCCAGTATCGCGAACCCGGCAACCTTTGGTTCGGGCTAACGACACGTACCCGCTCAGTCTATGCATCGAAAGAGCGTGTAGACCTGGCAGACATTCAGCGCTATGAAGATCTGGCCGACCCGAAGTGGAAGGGAAAAATCTGCACCCGCAGCGGTAAACACCCATACAACCTTGCATTAATTGCTTCAATGATCGCTCACCATGGTGAAGCAGAAGCGGAATCATGGCTGAGAGGCGTCAAGGCAAATCTTGCCCGCAAACCGCAGGGCAATGACCGGGCTCAGGTCAAGGCTATCTATGAGGGCGAGTGTGATCTGTCCCTTGGCAACAATTACTACCTGGGCAATATGCTTCAAGACCCGGATCAAACCAAGTGGGCGGAAGCAGTAAATATTACCTTCCCGAACACAAATGATCGCGGCACGCACGTCAACATAAGCGGAATGGCCCTGACCAAAAGCGCTCCCAATAAGGCGAACGCCATCAGGCTCATGGAATACCTGACTGGTAAGACCGCCCAAACCATCTACGCTGAGGAAAACTTTGAATACCCTGTGAACCCGACAGTAGAGCCTAGCGAGCTTGTTGCGTCATGGGGCAGCTTCAAATCGGACGAGCTGGCACTCAGCAAAATTGCCAGTCTGCGCAAAGCGGCAGCTCAATTGGTTGATAAAGTAGGCTTCGACCAATAAATGTATCAGAGGAAAAGCGGCCATCCCGGCCGCTTTTCGCGTATACTAACGCGACTGTTTTCAACTTAAAAAGCCCGCCACCTTGTCTACCCAAACCCTGAAAAAATGGCACCTGCTTCCTTCCAGAGCTGAACACTCATGGTTTATCAGCGCTCTGATTGTTGCATCAATTGTGGTCTTACCCATCGCATCGGTCATTTATCTGGCAGCATTTCCTGACGATAATATCTGGCCGCATCTGATTTCAACCGTGCTGCCGGTTTACATCGAAAACACCCTGATACTCATGGCAGGTGTTGGCATACTCAGCGTTTTAATAGGAATAGGCTCTGCCTGGCTCATCAGTCATTACGACTTCCCGGGCAAACGCTTCTTTAACTGGGCCTTGCTACTACCCTTTGCCATGCCTGCCTACGTGATTGCCTACGTCTATACAGACTTTCTTGAATATGCTGGCCCCCTTCAATCCGCTCTGCGCGAATTGTTTGGCTGGCAAAGCAGCCGCGATTATTACTTCCCTGAGGTGCGCAGCATGGGAGGCGCTATTCTGTTAATGTCGCTCACGCTTTACCCTTACATTTATATGCTCGCCCGAGCAGCGTTTATGCAGCAATCTGTATCACTGTACTATGCCGCTCGCAGTTTGGGCTCAAGCCCCTTGGTATTTTTCTTTCGCGTATCGCTTCCAATTGCGCGTCCGGCGATCGTGGTCGGACTTTCGCTGGTACTCATGGAAACCCTGAACGATTTCGGTACCGTAGATTATTTTGCCATCCAGACATTAACTGCCGGCTTGTACGATACCTGGCTGAACATGAGCAACATAGGTGGTGCTGCACAAATCGCGACGGTCATGATGCTGGCGGTTACCCTGCTGATTTACCTGGAGCGCAGCTCCCGAAATCAACAGCAAACATTTTCCGCAAAATCCGGTACAACCGGGCTTCCGGTTAACCGATTAAGCGGCAAACACGCCTATGCCGCGACTGCTCTCGCAGCAACTCCCGTGATCTTTGGTTTTATTATTCCGGTACTCATTCTGGGGAACTACGCGATCCGTTACTTTGAAAAGAGCTGGTCTACCCAGTTTTTCTCATATGCATTCAACAGTTTCACACTGAGTTTTGGTGCTGCAATCATCACCCTTATCATCGGCTGTATTCTTGCCTACACCAAACGCTTGAATCGCCGCAAAACAACTAACGCTCTGACGCAAATATCAAGCCTGGGATATGCCGTTCCCGGCGCCGTTCTTGCCATCGGCGTTATCATTCCGCTTGCAGCGTTTGACAACTGGTTCGACGGACTGGCCAGAAACCTGTTCGGAGTAAGTACCGGCCTGTTGTTGAGCGGAAGCGTGATCGCAGTTCTATTCGCCTACACGGTACGCTTTTTAGCTGTATCGACCGGCGCTATTGACTCAAGCCTCGAGAAGGTGACCCGTTCGATGGATATGGCAGCAAGATCACTTGGCAAAGGAAGTCTTGAGACTTTCTTGCGAGTACACCTGCCTATCATTAAGCCCGGCGCCCTTACCGCCCTGCTCGTGGTATTTGTAGATTGCATGAAAGAATTGCCCGCCACACTCATTCTAAGACCATTTAATTTTGAGACACTGGCAACGCACGTCTATCAATTCGCTTCAGATGAACTCATTGAGCAATGCGCGCTTTCGGCACTGGTGATCGTACTTGTGGGCATGATTCCGGTCATACTGCTCAACAAATCAATTAACAAGTCCTAGCAGACCAACCAAAAACGCGCGCACCACGCACAAAAAAAGGAGCCGAAGCTCCTTTTTTGTCGTTCTTTCAGAACGATAAAAAGTTATTCCCAGATTACCTTTGAACGACCGGCATACCAACCATCCAGCTGGTCTTTGTATTGCCCTTCGATAACATCACGCTTGATCTTCATCGTCGGGGTAAGGAATCCGTTTTCAATACCCCAGGTGTCCTTCACGACCACAGCAAACTGCAATGCTTCGTGCGGATCAACCGTTGCATTTACCTTTTCGAGCAAGGCTTTGAGGCTCTCTTCAAGCTCTTTGCGATACTCAGGATCGTCGCGCTTCGGTAAAGCGTCTTCCGACAAATGAATCAACGCATGCGGTTGCGGGCACTCAGCACCAGCGACACACACCATCTCGACCTCATCATGACTGATAAGCTTGTTTTCAATCGGAGCGGGGGCGACGTATTTACCTTTGCTTGTTTTAAAGATCTCTTTGGTTCGACCGGTAATCTTCAAACGTCCCTTCTCATCAATCTCACCACGGTCACCCGTCAAAAGGAAACCATCTTCAGTAAAGCTTTCTTTGGTTTTCTCTTCGTCCTTGTAATAGCCCATCATGTTCGCTGGACTTTTTACTTCAATCTCGCCGATTTCAGAGATGCGCTGCTCAACACCCGGCAATGGCTCGCCTACGTAACCGACACGCGATCGACCAGGAAG